>CALCHC010000131.1 GCA_937901335.1 uncultured Phascolarctobacterium sp.
GCACTCATAACGTAGCGGAACCAAAGTTGTCCGTAAACGAAACCAAGTTGATCTACAACGTAAGTTCCGTAAATGCGAGCACGCAGTCCTACGGTTTCCAAGATGGAAAGGGTGAGCAGGAAGAAGCCCGGATGCCAGGTTGCTTCGTCGCACATCAAATAGATACAATATAATAGGAAGAAAATATCAACGCCAAGGAAGAAAAAGAAGCGAAGACTAGTTTTATCCATATATATAATTTGTTTGGAACCAGGATTTTCACGACGATGATTTAAGATTTGCTCTACTTGATGTAAAAAATAAGCAATCTCTCTATAGTTCATAAAGGAATACATTTTCAAACAAATGAAAAATAAGGGGATGAATTGCATGATTTACCTCTCAAAAATTAATGTATACATTATACAATAAAAGAATAGTTTGCGCCAGTTGATAACACGTTAAAAATAATGGACATTTTTAAAATAAAAGTTTCGTCAGAATGGACAAGAAAGGCAATTTTATTAAAAATGTACCAATTTTTTAGCGATAAGGGGCAGAGTTATAACGATTTTAGGTATTTAGTTGACAAAAGTGTGAAGTTCTCGGTATAATAGTGAACATAAATTATTATAGTGGAGAGAGACAAAAGATTACCACTATATAATAAGAAAAATATACCAGAAAAGGGGATATTATTATGAAAAAATGGAAAAAATATGCTACCGCAGCATTAGCAGCAATGGTATGTGCTTCCGTATTGGCAGGCTGTGGCGGTAAAAAAGAAGAAGCTAAAGCTAACGAAATTAAAATCGGTGCTTCCTTCGAATTGACTGGTAACGTTGCTAACTATGGTAAAGCAATTTTGTCCGGTGCTAAAATGGCATTTGACGAAGCTAACGCTAAAGGCGGCGTTCTCGGCAAAAAAATCGTTGTTATCGAATCCGATAACAAATCCGAACCGTCTGAATCCGGTAACTCCATTACCAAATTGGTAACCCAAGATAAAGTAGTTGCAGTAGTTGGTCCTGCTACCTCCGGTTGCGTAGCTGCAGGTTCCCCGATTACCGAAGCTAACAAAATTCCTCACATTGCTCCGTCCGGTACTGCTCCTGGCCTGACCGTAGACAACAATGGTAAAGTTAAACCGTTCATGTTCCGCGCTTGCTTCATCGACCCGTTCCAAGGTCAAGTTATGGCTCACTTTGCTTCTAACACCTTGAAAGTTAAAAATGTAGCAATCCTCATGGACTCTTCCTCTGACTACTCCAAAGGTTTGGCTCAAGTATTCCAAGCTACCTTGGAAAAAGCTGGCGGCAAAATCGTAACCAAAGAAGCATTCCTCTCCAAAGACTTGGACTTCAAAGCTTCCTTGACCAAAATCAAAGCTACCAATCCGGAAGCAGTTTATGTTCCCGGTTACTATGAAGAAGTTTCCAAAATCATCAAACAAGCTCGTGAAATCGGCTTAGACGTTCCGATGATGGGCTGCGACGGTTGGGAATCTCCGAAACTGGCTGAAATCGCTGGTAAAGACGCTCTGAACAACTGCTACTATGTATCCGCATTCTCCGCACAAGATACCGATCCTTCTGTACAAGCATTCATCAAAGCTTACAAAGAAAAATATCAAAAAGATCCGGACATCTTCGCTATGCAAGGCTACAACGCTGGTTTAGTAGTTGTTGACTCCATTAAACGCGCTAACTCCACCGACGGTACTGCAATTGCTAAAGCAATGGCTGAAACTAAAGACCTTCCGGTAGCAAGCGGCAAATTGACTTATGATGCTAACCACAACCCGATTATCAGTGCTTTGATTATCTCCTTGGACGGCGGCGTTCCTTCCTTGAAAGAAAAAATCAGCCTCTAATCCTAAGTTGGTCTAAAATTTACAAATAAAATTTAATGGTTCATCTATAAAAGGCATGCGTAAAAACATGCCTTTTATAATAAATGTTTTGAGGGGGATTACATTATGAAAAGAGTGAATAAATTATTGTCAGTACTTGCTGCAGGCGTATTGTTTGCAGGTGCACTTGCTGGTTGCGGTGGTTCTAAAGAAACTAAAGCAGATACCATTAAAATCGGCGGTTGCTTGGAAATGACCGGTGGTAGCGCAAGCTTCGGCATTTCTTCTAAAAACGGTATTGAACTTGCTCTGAAAAATGTTAATCAAAAAGGCGTACTGGGCGGTAAAAAAGTAGAACTGGTTGTAGCAGATAACAAATCTGAAGCATCCGAAGCCCTCAACGCAATGCAAAAATTAATTTCTCAAGATAAGGTTGTTGCTGTTATCGGTCCTAACCTGTCTTCTGCATGTATTGCTTCTAGCGCTATCAACAATGCTGGCAAAGTATTGGCAATTACTCCGATGGGTACTAACCCGGACGTAACCGTTGATCCTAAGAGCGGTAAAACTAGAGATTATAACTTCCGCGCTTGCTTCATCGACCCGTTCCAAGGTACTGTAATGGCAAACTTCGCTGCTAAAGAAATGGGATTGAAACGTGCTGCTATCATGATTGATAACACTAGTGACTATTCCAAAGGTTTGGCACAATTCTTCAAAGAAAACTTCTTGAAAAATGGTTGTGCAGTAGTTGCTGAAGAAGCATATTTGCAAAAAGATACTGACTTTAAATCTACTCTTACCAAAATCAAAGCTACTAACCCGGACTTCATCTATGTTCCCGGTTACTATCAAGAAGTTGGTTTGATTATTAAACAAGCTCGTGAAATCGGCTTGAATATTGCTATCGCAGGTGGCGATGGTTGGGATAGTGCTAAACTTCCTGAAATCGCTGGCAAAGAAGCTCTTAACGGTACTTTCTTCTGCAACCTGTATTCTCCGGACGATACTTCCGATATGAACAAAAACTTCGTTGCTGAATATCAAAAAATGTTCAACATGAAACCCGACGTTTTTGCTGCTCTGGCTCATGATTCCGCTATGGCAATCGTACAAAGTGTTGAAAATGCTAAATCTGCTGATCCTGCTAAAGTTGCTGAAGCTATGGCAAAAATCAAAGATTTGCAAGGTGTATCCGGTGCACTTACTTTTGATGATAAACACAACCCGATTAAGAGTGCAGTTATCATCGAACACGTTGATGGTAAACAAACCTTCAAAACTAAAATTAATCCTTGATAACTACAACGCTTAAACATTAAAAATAAGGCTGTTGTCCTTAAACAACAGCCTTTCAATCATTTCTTAGGGAGGGTAATTATGGATAACTTTATGCAGCAGTTTTGCCAACAGCTGATTAATGGTATTTCCTTGGGCAGTATTTATGCCTTGATTGCATTAGGTTATACTATGATTTATGGTATCATCAAGCTTATCAACTTTGCTCATGGTGATATCTATATGATCGGCGCATATTTTGGTTTCTTTGCTACTACTCAATTAGGCGTGGGCTTTATCCCCGCAATTATTATCGCAATGGCAGGTGCAGCTGTTGTTGGTATTATTATCGAACGCATTGCTTATAGACCGATGCGTAACGCACCTCGTATCGCAATCTTAATCACCGCAATTGGTGTATCCTTCTTGCTTGAATATGGCATGATTTTATTTGTTTCTCCGCAACCGCGTACTTTCCCGGCAGTATTCACTCCGACTGTTTACCATATGGGACCCTTGGTTGCAAATAGCCAACAATTGGTAATTTTGATTAGTGCCATCATCCTGATGGTTACCTTGTCTTACATTGTAAACAGCACTAAAGCAGGTAAAGCAATGCGTGCCGTTTCCTTTGACGCTGACGCAGCAAGACTCATGGGCATCAACATCGACAAAGTTATTTCCATGACCTTTGCTTTGGGTAGTGCATTGGCAGCAGCAGGTGGCGTACTTGTTGGTGTTTACTATAACTCCATCGACCCGCTGATGGGTATGATGCCCGGTCTGAAAGCATTCGTTGCAGCAGTACTTGGTGGTATCGGTATTATCCCCGGCGCTATGATGGGTGGCATTATCCTTGGTGTAGTAGAAGCTATGGTAAGTGGTTTCTTGTCTTCCACCTTCCGTGATGCTGCAGCTTTCGGCATCTTGATTTTGATTTTGCTGTACAAACCCGCTGGTTTGCTTGGCAAAAACATCCGTGAGAAAGTGTAGGTGGTAAGTATGAATCAAGTAAGAAAATACGACTTAACCATTTTCGCTATTCTGGCGGCAGCATTTGCAGCATTGCAAGGCTGTATCTTTACCGGTATCATCGGTCCTTTCTGGGAACTGAACATTATCCTCATTTGTATTAACATCATCTTGGCAGTAAGCTTGAACCTTATTAACGGTTACACCGGTCAATTCTCCATTGGCCACGCAGGCTTTATGGCAGTTGGCGCTTACACCAGTGCTGTTATTACTGTAAAACTTGGCTTATCTTTTGAACTTGGTCTTGTAGTTGCAACCTTGTCCGCAGGTTTGCTTGGCTTCCTCATTGGTTTGCCTACCTTGCGTTTGAATGGTGACTATCTTGCAATTGCAACTCTTGGTTTAGGTGAAATTATTCGTATCTGCATCCTGAACATCGATTACGTTGGCGGTGCTTCCGGTTTGATGGGTATTCCCCGTATGACCACCTTCGCTTATGTATTCTGGATTATGGTAGCGATTATCTTCTTCATCAAAAACTTCAAGAACTCTGCTCCTGGTCGTTGCTGCTTGGCAATTCGTGAAAACGAAATCGCAGCAGACACCATGGGTATTAACACTACCAAATATAAAGTATTGGCGTTCACCTTGGGTGCTTCTTTTGCAGGTACTGCAGGCGCACTGTTCAGCCACTACTTCTTCCTGGCGCATCCCGCGTCCTTTACCTTCATGCGTTCCTTCGATATTCTGACCATGGTTGTATTGGGTGGTTTGGGTTCTATGATTGGTTCCATCACTGGCGCAATCCTCTTGACCTTCATCTCCGCATTCTTGTCCGACTTCCCCGAATGGCGTATGATTATCTATTCCGTTACCATGATTATCCTGATGCTCCGTCGTCCCCAAGGTTTGTTTGGTAACAAAGAACTTAGCATTAAATGTTTTGGCTTGGGAGGTAAGAAATAATGGCAGAACTGCTTAAAGTAAATGACATTTCCATGGTCTTTGGTGGTTTGCGTGCAGTTTCCAACCTTACCATGCATATCAATCATGGCGAATTGATTGGTCTTATCGGTCCTAACGGCGCTGGTAAAACTACTGCGTTCAACATGATTACCGGTGTATATACTCCGACTGAAGGCGAAGTTTATTTCAATGGCGAAAAGAGCAGCGGTAAAAAATCTTACCAAGTTACCCAAATGGGTATGGCTCGTACTTTCCAAAACATTCGCTTGTTCTCCGAATTGAGTGTTATCGACAACGTAAAAATTGCTTATAACATGCACGTTTCCTACAATATGTTTGATGCAATCGTTCGCGATAAAAAATACATTCAAGAAGAAGAAATGATTACTCAAAAGGCACTTGACCTTTTGAAAATCTTCCACTTGGAAGATAAAGCTTACGAAGTTGCGAAAAACCTTCCTTACGGTGAACAACGCCGCTTGGAAATTGCTCGCGCTTTGGCAACTGAACCGAAACTTTTGTTATTGGACGAACCTGCTGCAGGTATGAACCCCCAAGAAACTAAAGAGCTTATGGAAATGATTCGTTGGATTCGTGAAAAATTTGACTTGTCCATCCTTTTGATTGAACATGATATGAGCTTGGTAATGGGTGTTTGCGAACGCATCTATGTTCTTGAATATGGTTGCTTGATTGCAGAAGGCACTCCTGACGAAATTAAAAATAACAAACGCGTTATTGAAGCATATCTGGGCGAGGAGGTAATCAACTAATGTTAAGAGTTGAAGATATCAATGTCTATTACGGCGCGATTCACGCTATTAAAGGCATCAGCCTGGAAGTTAATGACGGTGAAATCGTTGCACTGATTGGTTCCAACGGTGCAGGTAAATCCACTACTTTGCGTACCATCTCCGGTTTGATGAAACCTAAAACCGGTAGAATTATGTACGACGGTGAAGATATTACCGGTGTACCTGCTCACAAAATTGTAGGCAAAGGCTTGTGCCAAGTTCCCGAAGGTCGTCACGTTTTCGCAAACCTGACCGTTTTGGAAAACTTGGAATTGGGCGCATACTTGCGTACCGATAAAGAAGGCATTGCTAAAGATATGGAAATGGTATTTGAAAAGTTCCCTCGTTTGTTAGAACGTAAGAACCAACTTTCCGGTACTCTTTCCGGTGGTGAACAACAAATGCTGGCAATGGCACGTGCTCTGATGAGCCGTCCTAAACTGCTCTTGTTGGACGAACCTTCCATGGGTTTGGCACCGCTCTTGATTAAAGAAATTTTTAACATCATCAAAGAAATTAACGCAAGCGGCACTACCGTACTGCTTGTAGAACAAAACGCAAATATGGCTTTGTCCATCGCTGATAAGGCATACGTTCTGGAAACCGGTCGTATTACCTTGAGCGGTACTGCTGCTGAATTGGCAAGCAGTGAAGAAGTACGCAAAGCATATCTTGGCGGCTAATATTAAGGAGAGTGTTTAAAGAATGTTAGTTAAAGATTTTATGACTCCTGTAGTTATTACCGTTAGCGAAAACCAATCTATGTTGGAAGCTCGCGAAACTATGCGTGGTAAAAGCCTCAACAGCCTTCCTGTTGTTGATGATTTGAAACGCGTTCGTGGTATCATTACCGCTGAAGATATCGGCAAAGCTTCTCCCAGTGATGCAAGCACCTTGTCCCGTTACGAAGCAAACTACCTCTTGGGTCGTTTGAAAGTAAAAGACATTATGTCCCGTTCCGTTATCACCGTTGAATCTGATGACACCATCGAATTTGTTGCTTGGAAATTGTACAAACATAAAGTTAATGCTCTGCCCGTTGTTGACCAAAACAACAAATTGGTAGGCATTATCTCTCAAACCGACATCTTCCGTGCATTCGTAGAAATCATGTCCATGGATCGTAGCTGCACCCGTATTACCTTTGACGCAACTGACAAAGTAGGCGTTGTTGCAGAAGTTTCCAACCTCTTCAAAGAAGCAGGCATCAACATTATCTCCATCGTTAGCCGTCAATTGCCTGACGCAACTGCAGAAGTTGTTGTTCGTGCTGACTTGAGAGAATATGGCTTGGGCATCATCGAAAGCATTCGCGAAGCAGGCTACACCATTACCAGCATCGAAACCTACGAAGGTGTAGAATAAAATGCTGAAAGGCGTAACCTTTCACATTGGTGATGTAGTCGTTATGAAAAAAGCACATCCCTGCGGTAGTAACCAATGGGAAATTACCAGAACCGGCATGGATTTTGGTATGAAATGCTGTGGCTGTGGTCACTTCGTAATGATTCCTCGTGTGAAATTTGAAAAGGCTGTAAAGTCCATAGTCCCTAAAGAATAAAGAAAACGCAGTTCCGATTGGAACTGCGTTTTTTAATGTTTAAGTTATTTTTAGTTTTTAATTATTTTTTGCCAGCGCCCATTAAGCGGTTTGCGTAGTTACGCATGCTTTCATTAGCTCTTTGTGCGAAATCTGCAGGGGGAAGTGCAAAAGCAACTTCTGCATTTACTACGTTGCTAACTTCTTCAACTTTAAATTTAGGCAGGTAGCCAACTTCGTAGCCTTTCCAGTTTTCGGTACCTTTTTCGTAGTAGAAGTACAAGGATTTGTTACCTTTGGTCATTTTGTCGTATTCATAACCGGTTACAGCATCAACGCCAGCTTCCGGACGAACGCTGAACCAGCTAATCAAAGTTTCAGCGAAAGGCATGCTCATACCGGGAAGTTCAGGCAAGCGATCGTAGGTTTTGTTAACGTAGTCAATTGTGTACCAGTAACCATCTTTAATGAAGGTGTTGGTATCGCTAATAACTTTGCCTTCGCCGTCCATCATAGTATTGCGTTCAGCATTGATACCATTTGCTTCGTTATATTCAGTACGGCTATAACGTACTTTTTGTGCTTGGGAAAGTTTGCTGTAAGCTTCCGGGGTGAGAACTTCAGCCATATCAATTTTTTGAGATACTACTAAATGTACAGGATGTTTGTCGCTGTTCAAGGTGCCACCTAAAAGTTGGATGGTACGTTGACCGGGATTATATGCGAAAGCAGCAACAGCGTTGATTAAGGTAAAAATGCAAGCTAACATTAATACCAGCAGAGATTTTCTCATAAGATTCACCTCATTCTAAAGATTGTACTTCATTATACCATAAAAGTTTGCATAAAAGAAAGGTGCTGATATTACCCGGGAAATGTGAAAAGTGCCTAGGTTTGCGTCATAAAAACGTTGCTGTATTTACAAAGTGTTTTCTGTACTTTGCATGGAAGCGAGCATAGAATAAAGGTGCAATAAGAATTCTAAAATTCTTATAAGGAGGTTTTATATATGCTTAAAAAGTTATTGAGCGCAACCGCTATGATGGGCGTTATGTTATTTAGTACCAGTGCTTTTGCAGGAATGCACGCTGCAGATGCTATCGAAGCAGCAAAAACAAAATTGCCGGAAACAATCGTAGTAATGGGTTACGATGAAGGACAAGATACTGCCATCGTAAACTTCCGTGATCCGGAAAGTCTTTTGGACTATGCAGTAGAAGTTTCTTTGGAAACAGGCAAGGTTTTGAAAATGGATGTTGAAGGTGCTTCCATTCACGGTAGTACCATTATGACCAAAAGTGTCGAAGACATTATGGCAATCATTTTGACTGAATATCCTGATGCCCAAGAAATTTTTGTTACTACCGGCCAAGATGGTAATAATACTTACTACGATGCAGTTTTCGTAACTCCGGAATTTGCAGCAGAAGTTAAGATGAACCCGGTAACAGGTGCTTTCTCTGAAAGAGAATACGTTTTCTTCTAAAAAGTAGGTAGAAAATTACAAGGCGAGCGTAATTGCTCGCCTTATTTTATTTGTAGGGTAGTCTCAAAGCGTTGCATTACGACATCTTTTAAGATAAAATAGTATAGATATAAAAGTTTACAATCTATAAATATATAAAACGAGGAGAATGTATTATGAGCACTAATTTAGAAGTAGGTATCGTAGGTTTGCCTAACGTTGGCAAAAGCACCCTGTTTAACGCAATTACTAAAGCTGGCGCGGAAGCTGCCAACTATCCTTTCTGCACCATTGAACCTAACGTTGGTGTAGTAGATGTTCCTGACCACAGATTGAATGTTTTGAGCGATATGGTAAAAGCAAGAAGAATTGTTCCTGCTGCAATGCGTTTTGTTGATATCGCAGGTTTGGTAAAAGGCGCATCTAAAGGTGAAGGTTTGGGTAACAAATTCTTGGCACACATCCGCGAAGTAGACGCTGTTGCTCAAGTAGTACGTTGCTTTGAAGATGGCAACATTACTCACGTTGAAGGCAGCATTGATCCCCTCCGCGACATTGAAATCATTAACACCGAACTTTGCTTGGCTGATATGGAATCCGTTGAAAAACGTATGGAACGTTTGACCAAACTTTTGAAAACCGGCGACAAAAAAGCTGTGTTGGAAAAAGCTTGCATGGAAAAAGTATTGGAAGGTTTGGGTGATGCAATCCCTGCTCGTCGTCTTGGCTTGACCGATGATGAAAAAGAATTCTTGAAAGAATTGCACCTCTTGACCATGAAACCTGTACTTTACATCACCAACGTAGCTGAAAGTGAAGTAGCAGATCCTTCCGGTAACGTACACGTTCAAGCTGTAACCAAATACGCAGCAGAAGAAGGCGCAGAAGTTATCATTGTTTCCGCTAAAATGGAAAGTGAAATCGCTGAACTTGATGACGAATCTGCTAAAGAATTCTTGGAAATGGCAGGCTTGACCGAAACTGGTCTCGACAGACTTATCAAAGCTGGCTTCAAACTGCTTGGCCTCCAAACTTATATCACCGCTGGTGAAATCGAAGTTCGTGCTTGGACCATTACCAAAGGTACCAAAGCTCCTCAAGCTGCAGGCAAAATTCACACCGACTTTGAACGTGGCTTCATTCGTGCAGAAGTAGTTGCTTTTGACGATTTGGTAGCTTGCGGTTCTAAAGTTGCTGCTCGTGAAAAAGGCTTGGTTCGTCTTGAAGGTAAGGAATATGTTATGCAAGACGGGGACGTAGTTGAATTTAGATTTAATGTGTAAGAAGGTTGCACTATGATATTCGACACTCATATGCATTGTGACTTCTCTACTGATAGTAGCATGTCTTTGGAAGAAGCAATCGCAGCTGCTGAAAAAGAAAATATCGGGATGATTGTAACTGAGCATTGGGATTACGACTATCCGACAAATCCCTCTGAGTTCATTTTTGACCTTAATGCTTATTATGAAAAAATGAGCAAAGTGCGTAGCGACAAGGTGCTCATCGGCATTGAAATTGGTATGCAAGCTCACACTCTTGAATTGGACAAGAATGTAGCAGCAAGTCAAAAGTTCGACTTTGTACTTGGTTCCATCCATTGTGCAAAACGTAAGGACTTGTACGAAGCATATTGCTACGAAGGCTTCACTCGTCAAGAATCTGTACGCAACTTTTTGGAAGATAGCATTTACTGCGTAAAAAACCAAAAAGATTACGACTCCTTCGCTCACATTGACTACTTAACCCGTTACTGGATTTATAAAGGCGAATACTTGGAATATGCAGATGCACCTGAGCTTTTCGATGAATTGTTTAACGTTTTGATTGCTGATAACAAGGCTATCGAAATTAACACTCGTCGTTTAGATGACCAAAAGGCGATTGACGCACTGGTTGCTCTTTATAAACGCTTTGTAGAACTTGGCGGTAAGTATTGCACTTTGGGTAGTGATGCTCATTATGCAGAACATGTTGGCAGACGTATGGATGTTGCTATCGCTATAGCTAAAGAGTGCGGTTTAACTCCCGTATATTTCAAAAACAGACAAATGCAAATTATTGAGTTGTAATTTTCGCTCCGATGTTTCAATAGAAGCATCGGAGTTTTCATTTTAAGGTGCGTTAGGGAATATAGATATTTATCTTTTATAATTTAAGAGATATGTTATAATAAAGCAGTGACTAAACAGTCAATACATTCTCTTGTACGAGGGGAGGTTTTTCATATGCTTTTGAACATGACCGAAGGCAAGCCGTTAAAATTAATTTTGCCCTTTATGGTTCCGCTTTTGATTGGTAATATTTTCCAACAACTTTATAATATTGCAGACATTATCATCGTAGGGCGTACTATTGGCGTAGAAGCTTTGGCTGCAGTTGGAGCGGTGTCGCCGCTTTTTATGATGCAAGTAATTATTACCCTTGGTTTGGGTAATGGCTTTACTGTTGTAACCGGTCAACGCTACGGTGGCGGCGATATGGACGGAATGCGTCGTAGTATCGCAACTGGTACAGTGCTTAGTTTAATATCTGTAGTTATCATAATGGCGATTACTTATCTTTCCATAGATAAGGTTCTGGCAATGATGAACATTCCTGCGGAATTGATGAGTGACGCTCGCAGTTATGTGCTTATTATCACCGATGGCTTGCTTGCCATGATGGGTTACAACTTTTTGTCTTCCGTTATGCGTGCATTGGGGGATAGTAAGACTCCGCTGTACTTTTTGATTGTAGCGACCATTGCTAATATTGCGTTGGCTTTAGCTTTTATTTTGTACTTAGGTTGGGGCGTGCCGGGTAGTGCGGTAGCACTTGTTATTGCCCAGGCAATATCTGCAATCTTGTGCATAATTTATATTTATCGTCGTTTCCCGCAGTTGCATTTAAGCACCAAAGATATCTGCCTGACTAAAGACGAAATTTGGGAACATTTGCGTATGGGTTTGCCTATGGCAGTACAGTTCTCCGTTTTGGGTATGAGCATTATCTTTATGCAATCCATCTGTAATAAATTTGGTGCTAATACAATTGCAGGTTTTACTACTGCTATGCGTGTGGAACAACTTGCTGTGCAACCGATGATTTCTTTTGGCTTGGCGATTTCCGTATTTACAGCACAAAACTTTGGCGCTCGTCGTTTTGATAGAATTCGCGAAGGCATTAGCAAATGCTCTTTGCTTGTTTTAGGCTTTGCTTGCTTTGCGGCGGCGTTGATGTTCTTCTTCGGTAAAGACATCATTGGTGTTTTCTTGGATAATCCCGAACCGGAAGTTTTGAGCGCAGCGTATATGTATATTACTTATTCTGTGCCGTTTTACTTCTTCTTCAGCCAAATGTTTATTTATCGTAACGCGTGCCAAGGTATGGGTATTGCGATGATTCCTATGATGACTGGTGTTGTGGAATTGTTCGTACGTACTGGCGTAGCAATGTTCCTGACTGAAAGTCACGGTTATCTTGGTATTTGTCTTGCTTCTCCTGTAGCGTGGTTAAGCAGTTTTTCCGTTGCGTACTTTAGCTATCGTTACTTCATCAAAATTTTGGAAGTTAAAAATAGATAGGTGCTTGTTATGGGGAATGGATATTTTTCTAAACAAGCTAAATGCGATAGAAAAAATTACGCTCCTTGTTGCGTAAATAAGGAACAGTTAGCAGACTTTTTGCTGGAAAGGGCAGAGGAGATTATCGCTTTTGCAAAAGAGTTGCTCAAAGATAATTATCCTGTGCATTTTGAAATGCCTAAGCTTTTACTTCTGCCTGTAGCTAAAAAGCAAACCTTTGGCAAATACGCCTACAATATGGTTTTGCAGGAAGAAGAAAAGCTTTCGAAAGTTTGTGAAGAAGACAGGCCCGCTATTTTAGCGAAACTTTCCCAAATGCGAGCTAACGTTAAAATTGAACGACTTGTAAGAGGTAGCTTTTTCGCTGACGGTGGGATTGTGATTTACTATTGCAATGTTTGCCAGTTGTGCGAAAAGGAGCAACTTGATTTTACAAGCTACATTACCAGCGTACTTGCTCACGAAATTTTCCACGCACTGCATTTTGCTTCTTGTGATACTACTAAAGGTTGGCAACAAATGAGTTACTGGAACGGTAATGGTTTTGAAGCTGGTAAGATGAGTGCGGTGCGGGAAAGTTTAGCAGAATATTTCCGTTACTTGTGGCTGGCGAAACAGCAGAACAAAGAGCTACTGGCTATAATGTTCAAAGAATTGCTAGAGCCATTTGCTACTGTACCCAATTATCCTTATGCAGGTGTTAGGTACTTATTGCCAGTAGAAGGCTTGGCAAATGAAAAGTTTCTTGCCGTTTTTGGAAGCTCTTTGCGAGATTGGCACGAAGCTTATGAATTGTTAACAAGTTAGGTTAATATAGAAAAACAGGGTATTCCACTTTTGTGGAGTACCCTGTTTGCATTAGTACGGTTTATTTAATTTCTACAACGTCAAAGCCAATGTCTTCAATTGCTTCTTGCAAGGTTTCGTCAGCAACATCTTCTGCTTCAACGATTGCTTGTGCATCTTCCAAGCTAACATCAACTTTGGAAACACCTTCGATTGCTTCCAATTCTCTTTTTACAGCAGCTACGCAGTTGGGGCAGTGCATGCCTTCAATAGAAATAGTTTTAATCATCTTAATATCCTCCTTAATTATAATTCCAAAATCTTAAACGCAAAGCGTTAGTTACTACTGATACGGAGCTACAACTCATGGCAGCGGCAGCGATCATGGGGCTGAGCAGGATACCGAAGTGAGGATACAGCACGCCCGCAGCAACAGGAATACCAATGGCGTTATAGAAGAACGCCCAAAACAGATTTTGCTTAATGTTCTTCATAACTGCCTTGCTCAAACCAATAGCTTTAGGTACGTCTAACAAATCGCTTTTCATCAGTACGATGTCTGCAGATTCAATGGCAATGTCAGTGCCTGCACCAATGGCGATGCCAACATCAGCACGTGCGAGAGCAGGGGCGTCATTAATTCCGTCGCCAACCATAGCAACTTTATGACCTTGTTCTTGCAGTTTGCGAATGGTTCGCTCCTTATCTTCGGGGAGCAGTTCTGCAATAACTTCATCAAGACCAACTTGGCGATGGATTGCTTCCGCAGTAAGTTTGTTATCGCCAGTAAGCATAATAGTTTTAATGTTTAAGTTACGCAACTTGGCGATAGCCTCTTTGCTGGTAGGCTTAACAGTATCTGCTACGGCGATGATGCCTAAAAGTTTGTCTTCTTGTGCAAAGTATAAAGGAGTTTTGCCATTGTTGGCAAGCTCTTTTGCAACATCAGCAAAATGGAGGGTATCAACACCAACTGCTTCCATCAGTTTCGCGTTACCTGCGAAAGTAAGGGTGTTGTTAACTTTCGCTTCAAGACCTTGTCCGGGAAGCAGGCGATAGTCCGAGGCAGGGGGGAGTTCCAAATTGCGAGCATTTGCTTCATTAATGATGGGTTCTGCCAAAGGATGTTCCGAAAGCTTTTCTACTGCAGCTGCAATGCTCAGCAGTTCTGCTTCCGAAATGGAGTGAGGAATAATATCTGTAACGATTGGTTTGCCTTCTGTTACAGTACCGGTCTTATCTAAAATAACAGTATCAATAGAATGAGCAGCTTCTAAAGCGGAGGCAGATTTAATCAAAATTCCGTTAGCAGCTCCTCGGCCAGTGCCTACCATAATGGCGGTGGGGGTAGCAAGTCCCAAAGCACAAGGACAGGAGATTACCAAAACGCTGATGCCAATGGCAAGGGCAAATTCCAGATTGTAACCAAGGCAAAGCCAAGTTGCCGCAGCTAGAACTGCAATGGTAATTACTACGGGAACGAAAATGCCGCTAATCTTATCTGCCATTTTGGCGATGGGAGCTTTGGAAGAAGTAGCTTCATCTACCAAAGCAATGATTTTGGCGAGGGTTGTGTGCTCGCCTACAGCAGTAGCTTGCATTTTAAAGTAACCGCTTTTATTAATAGTACCACCAGTAACGGAATCGCCTGCGTGTTTTTCAACAGGGAGACTTTCGCCAGTAATGGCAGCTTCGTCAAGTGCACCGTTACCTTCGACAATCATACCATCTACAGGAACAGTTGCACCGGATTTAACGATAAGGATGTCACCAGTCACAACTTCTTCCACAGGAATTTCACCCTGCATACCGTGGCGTTCTACGAGAGCAACTTTGGGAGCAAGGTTCATTAATTTGGTAATTGCTTCACTGGTACGATTTTTAGCACGTGCTTCCATAAATTTACCCATGGTTATGAGGGTTAAAATCATGGCGGCGGATTCAAAGTATAAATCGTGGGAGAAGCGATGTACCATTTCCAAATCATTGTGCCCAAAGCCGTAAGCAATCTTATAAATTGCATAGATGCCATAAATAAAGGAAGCACTACTGCCAAGGGCAATCAGTGAATCCATATTGGGAGCTTTGTCCAGCAAAGTACGGAAGCCGTTTTTAAAATAACTATTACCGATAATTATCACCGGTATAGTTAAGAAGAGCTGTGTTAGTCCGTTAATGAGAGCGTTTTCGATACCTAAGAAAATTTCCGGTAAAGGCCATCCTGCCATCTTACCCATGGAAAGGTAGAAAAGTGGCAAGGTAAAGATTGCTGACCAGATGAGCCTTTGCTTCATAGCTTGCATTTCTTGGGCGGCAGTATCTACCGGTTTTTCTTTAGCCTGTACCTTCTCATTATGAAGACTTGCACCGAAACCAAGCTTTTCTACTTTGCCGATGATATCTTCCGCAGAGATGGTAGCTTCATCAAAAGTAACGTACATATTATTTTTTAAAAGGTTAACGCTAATCTGCTCAACACCTTTTTGCTTGCCCACAACTTTTTCGATGCGGGAGGAGCAGGCGGAGCAGTGCATACCTGTTATATCGAATAGTTTCTTATTCATAAAATCACCTACAAAAATTATAGCACAGAAACTGGTAGCAGGAGAAAAGTTTTTGTTGCAGAATATTTTAGGTAAGTTTATAGTAAAAGCAGATAATTTTACATTGGAGGGAATTTTATGAACTGCGCATTCTGCAAACATCATAACTGCTACGTAAAAGAACAAAACTGCACCCGCTATTCCAAAGAAGAAGCGACTGCACTCTATAGTGAAGAAGACGTTAAAATTATGCAAGCTGCGGCTGTGACCGAAGCTGAAAACTATTTAAAAATGACTCGCTTGGAAGAAAGCTTGTTCTTCTTGCAACAAATGGGTATCAAAAAAATCGGTATCGCTTTCTGTATCGGTTTGGCAAATGAAGCGAAGTTCTGCGCTCAATATTTTAAAAACGCAGGTATCGAAGTAGAATCTGTTTGCTGCAAAAATTGCTCTATCGATAAAGATGTTTGGGATTTACAAAAAATTAAACCCGGTAAACACGAAGCAATGTGCAATCCTAAAATGCAAGCTCAATTGATGAATGATGCTAAAACCGAAGCTAACTTTATTGTAGGCTTGTGCGTTGGTCACGATATGATTTTCACTAAACACAGTGAAGCTCCTGTTTCCAGCCTCATCACTAAAGATAGAGTGCTTGCTAACAATCCTGCAGGCGTAGTTTATAGCCGTTACTGGAGAAGAAAACTGGGCATCTTGGAAGAAGGTACTGTGTAAGCTTATGTTGGATCTTGTAGTTGTTGCAATTGGCGGAGCCATTGGTTCCGTATCTAGATATATGCTTGGTAATTTTATCACTAAAAATTATCACGGAAGCTTTCCCATAGGAACTTTCGCTATCAACATCTTAGGTTGCTTTTTGATGGGGATTTTTATGTCTTCCCTTATCCAAAGAGAAATGGTTGATACTACCTGGAGACTTTTCTTGTGCGT
>CALCHC010000132.1 GCA_937901335.1 uncultured Phascolarctobacterium sp.
GGCCGTACCGTAGGCGCTGGCGTTGTATCCGAAGTAGCTGAAGCTTAATTTTAAGTAAAGCTTAATTTTAGTTAGTTCCCGTATTAATATATGAGGGGCTTATGTGAGCCCCTCATATTATTATGTTTATTTGTATGGCCTTGCGATGATGTGAAAGGTTGCTTGCCTGCGAGACAGGGAGATTTTCACGGAGTATGTCCGTTCTTAGAAACTGGGCGTTTAGGAGGAAAAATTTTATAATGGCTAAGTCTCAAAAAATCAGAATACGCCTCAAAGCGTATGACCACAAAGCACTTGATCAAAGTGCTGCAAAAATCGTAGAAACTGCAAAACGCACTGGTGCGCAAGTTTCTGGTCCGATTCCCCTTCCGACTGAAAAAAATATTTACACCATTCTGCGTTCCCCGCACGTTAACAAAGACTCTCGTGAACAATTCGAAATGCGTACTCACAAACGTCTGGTTGACATTCTGGAACCCACCGCAAAAACTGTTGATGCATTGATGCGTTTGGACCTTCCGGCTGGCGTAGATATCGAAATTAAACTGTAAGGAGGAGGGACAATAATGGCTAAAGGTATTTTAGGCAAAAAACTGGGCATGACCCAAATTTTTGAAGCTGACGGCAGATTGATCCCTGTAACTGTTGTAGAAGCAGGTCCTTGCGTAGTACTTCAAAACAAAACCGTTGAAACTGACGGCTACAATGCTGTACAACTCGGTTTCGGCGAAATGAAAGAAAAACATACCACCAAACCGATGAAAGGCCACTTTGATAAAGCTGGCGTTGCTCCGGTAAAATTTGTAAGAGAATTGCGTTTGGCTGCTCCTTCCGAATTCGAAATCGGCCAAAAAATCACCGCTGACATTTTCGAAGCTGGTGAATTGATCGATGCAACTGGTATTTCCCGTGGTAAAGGCTTCGCAGGCACTATTAAGCGTCACAACTTCGCTCGCGGTCCTATGAAACACGGTTCTAAATCTCACCGTGAACCCGGTTCCATGGGTCCCATGTATTCCGGCCCGGGCGGTAAAGTAATCAAAGGCAAAAAATTGCCTGGCCGTATGGGTGCTGTGAAATCTACTGTTCAACGTTTGACTGTTGCAAAAGTTGATGTAGAACGTAATCTTGTTTTGGTTAAAGGCTCCATTCCTGGTGCTGCTGGCTCTTTCGTTATCTTGAAAGAAACCGTAAAACCGAAAAAATAATTACGTAAGCGAAAGAAAGGAGGATGCTTCAATATGCCGAAGTTATCAGTATATAACATCTCCGGTCAAGTAACCGGTGAAATAGAATTGAATGACGTTGTGTTTGGCGCTGAATTCAATGAAGCTGTTGTACACGAAGCAATCGTAATGCAACTTGCTAACCAACGCCAAGGCACTTCTGCTACCAAAACTCGCGGTATGGTACGCGGTGGCGGTCGCAAACCTTGGAAACAAAAAGGCACCGGCCGTGCACGTTCCGGTTCCAACCGTTCTCCTGTTTGGGTAGGTGGCGGTACCACTTTTGGTCCCCAACCCCGCAGCTATGCTAAAAAAATGAACCGTAAAGCTCGCCGTTTGGCTCTTTGCTGTGCATTGTCTGCAAAAGTTGCAGCTAATGAATTGGTAGTAATCGACGGTTTGACCTTCGATGCTCCGAAAACCAAAAACGTAGTAGCTATGCTCAACGCTTTCGAAGCAGCTACTGCAAAAGCACTGCTTATCACCAATGGTTGTGAAAATGTAGAACTTTCCGCACGTAACATGCCGAAAGTAACCACCATCACTAACATGGGCCTGAACTGCTTTGACATCCTGCATGCAAACAAAGTATTCTTGGCTAAAGAAGTAGTAGAAAAAATTGAGGAGGTGCTCGCATAATGGCTGCTAATCCTCGCGACTTGTTGATTCGCCCCATCATCACCGAAAAAACTTCCGTAATGATGCAAGAAAACAAATACACCTTCCAAGTTCCCTTGGATGCTAACAAAGTAGAAATCCGCCAAGCTGTTGAAGCTATTTTCGGCGTTAAAGTTTTGAGCGTAAATACTATCCGCGTTCTCGGCAAAACCAAACGCATGGGTAGATATGTTGGTAAACGTTCCGACTATAAAAAAGCAATCGTAAAGCTTGCTGAAGGCAATGCGATTCCCCTTTTCGAAGGAATGTAATTAACGCAATATAAGGAGGTCAAGTTAAATGGCTATTAAAAGCTTTAATCCGTATTCTCCTTCCAGACGCTTTATTACTGTGTCTGCCTTCGAAGAGATTACGACTGATAAGCCGTACCGCCCGCTTGTTGAAAAACTCGTAAGAAAAGCTGGCCGTAACAATACCGGCAAAATGACCGTTCGTCACCAAGGCGGCGGCCACAAAAGACAATATCGTATCATTGACTTCAAACGCAACAAAGACCACATCCCGGCAAAAGTTGCTACCATTGAATACGATCCTAACCGTAACGCACGCATCGCTTTGATCAACTATGTTGACGGTGAAAAACGTTACATCATCGCTCCGCTTGGTTTGCAAGTAGGCGACGTAGTAGTAAGCGGTCCGGAAGCTGATATCAAAATCGGTAACTGCTTGCCGCTGAAAAACATCCCCCTGGGTACTACCGTACACAACGTAGAAATGAAAATCGGTAAAGGTGGCCAAATGGCACGCTCCGCTGGTGCGTCTGCTCAATTGATGGCTAAAGAAGGCGACTACGCTCTTCTCCGTCTCCCTTCCGGTGAAATCCGTAAAGTACATATCAACTGCCGCGCAACCATCGGTCAAGTTGGTAACATCGACGCTGAAAACATCTGCATCGGTAAAGCTGGTCGCTCCCGTTGGATGGGCGTACGTCCTGCTAACCGCGGCGTAGTTATGAACCCGAATGACCATCCGCACGGTGGTGGTGAAGGTCACTCCCCCGTTGGTCGCAAACGTCCTGTTACTCCTTGGGGCAAATGCGCATTTGGTACCCGTACTCGTAAAGAGAAAAAAGCTTCTACTAAGCTCATCTTGAAACGTAGAACTAAATAATATAACAGGATAATGAAAGGAGGCTAACCTAGTGTCCAGATCAGTTAAAAAAGGACCTTTCGTCCATGCTAGCTTGTTGAAAAAAATCGACGCGCTCAATGCCGCTAATGATAAAAAAGTTGTAAAGACTTGGTCTCGCAGCTCTACTATTCTCCCGGATTTCGTTGGTCACACCATTGCGGTTCATGACGGACGCAAACATGTTCCCGTGTTCATCACCGAGGATATGGTAGGCCACAAATTGGGCGAATTCGCTCCCACTCGTACTTACAAAGGTCACGCAGACAAAACCACCAAATTGAGATAAGGGGAAGGAGGAAAATAGAATGGAAGCAAAAGCAATTGCAAGATATATCCGTATTGCACCGCGCAAACTGCGCATTGTAATCAACCTGATCCGCGGTAAATCCGTAGGTGAAGCATTCGCAATCCTCAAATTCACCCCGAAGGTTGGTTCTGAGGTAATCGAAAAAGTACTGCGTAGCGCTGTAGCTAACGCTGAACATAACTTTGATATGAACGTGGACAACTTGGTAGTATCCACTTGCTTCGTAGATGCAGGTCCTACCATTAAACGTATCCATCCGCGTTCCCGTGGTCAAGCTTTCAAAATTTTGAAACGTTCCAGCCACGTAACTGTAGCAGTTAAAGAAAAATAATATCCCGTCAGAAGGAGGGAAAAGATAGTGGGTCAAAAAGTACATCCTCATGGTCTCCGTGTTGGCGTAATCAAAGGTTGGGATTCCAAATGGTACGCTGGCAAAGATTATGAAAAATTCTTGTTAGAAGACATCAAAATCCGTGAATTCATTAAAGAAAAACTGTTCTTGTCCGGTATTTCTAAAGTAGAAATCGAACGCGCATCCAATAAAGCCCGCATTTCCATCCATACTGCGAAACCTGGTATGGTAATCGGTCGTCAAGGCAGCAACATCGAATTGCTCAAATCCGACCTGAAAAAAATGACTGACAGCGCAATCGACATCAACATCGTAGAAGTTAAAACCCCGGATATGGACGCAACTTTGGTTGCAGAGAACATTGCAGCACAATTGGAACGCCGCATCGCTTTCCGTCGTGCTATGAAACAATGCGTAGGTCGCACCATGCGTATGGGCGCTAAAGGTATCAAAATTACCTGTGGCGGTCGTTTGGGCGGCGCTGAAATCGCTCGTAGCGAAAGCTATCGCGAAGGCAGCATTCCTCTGCACACTCTGCGTGCTGACATCGACTACGGCACTGCAGAAGCTCATACTACCTATGGCCGTATCGGCATTAAAGTATGGATTTACAAAGGCGAAGTCCTTCCTGAAAAAGAAGCAGTTAAAGCTGCTCCGGCAAAGGAGGCATAATCAGATATGTTATTACCGAAAAGAGTCAAACATCGTAAACAACATAGAGGTCGTATGACCGGTCGTGCTATGCGCGGTAATAAAATCGCTCATGGTGAATATGGTCTGGTAGCATTGGAACCCGCTTGGGTAACCAACCGCCAAATCGAAGCTGCTCGTATTGCAATGACTCGTTACATCAAACGTGGTGGCCAAGTTTGGATTCAAATTTTCCCGGACAAACCGATCACTGCAAAACCTGCTGAAACTCGTATGGGTTCCGGTAAAGGTTCTCCGGAATACTGGGTAGCAGTAGTTAAACCGGGTCGTGTAATGTTTGAAATGAACGGCGTTGCTGAAGATGTAGCAAGAGAAGCTATGCGTCTCGCTAGCCACAAATTGCCCATCAAATGCAAATTTGTGACCCGTGCTCAGCAAGAAGCTGAAGCTGCCGCACAAGAAAAGGGTGGTGAAGCTTAATGAAAACTATCGAAATTCGTGAAATGTCTGCTGCTGAGTTAGACAACAAATTGGCAGTTTTGAAAGAAGAACTTTTCAATCTGCGTTTTCAAATGGCAACCGGTCAATGTGAAAACCCGATGAAAATTCGTGAAGTTAAAAAATCCATTGCCCGTATCAAAACTATTCAACGCGAACGCGAATTGCAAGCTTAATAGTTTTTGACTTATACAAGGAGGAAACAGTCGTGACCGAAGAAAGAAACGCACGTGTTACCCGTATTGGTAAAGTTGTCAGCGATAAAATGCAAAAAACTGTAGTAGTTGCAGTTGAACGTTTCGTTCCGCATCCGCTGTACAAAAAAGGCGTACAACATACTATTAAATTTAAAGCTCATGACGAAAATAACGAAGCACATATTGGCGACGTAGTTCAAATTATGCAAACTCGTCCGCTTTCCAAAGATAAATGCTGGCGCGTTATTGAAATTTTAGAGCGTGCAAAATAATTTTGCCATTAGATAGATTGGCAGGGAGGGAAATCCATGATCCAACAACAAACTATCCTTAACGTTGGCGACAACACCGGCGCTAAGAAAGTTATGTGCATCCGCGTATTGGGCGGTTCCTACCGTAAATATGCTAACATTGGTGACGTAATCGTGTGTGCTGTTAAAGATGCATCACCCGGTGGCGTTGTAAAAAAAGGTGACGTAGTTAAAGCAGTTGTTGTTCGTTCCGTAAAAGGTGTTCGTCGCGCTGACGGTTCCTACATCCGTTTCGACGAAAACGCTGCAGTAGTAATTAAAGACGACAAGAGCCCGCGTGGCACCCGTATTTTTGGCCCCGTAGCTCGTGAACTTCGTGAAAAAGATTTCATGAAAATTGTTTCTCTGGCACCGGAAGTGCTGTAAGAAATTCAGATAACGCACTATAAGGAGGTGTTCTTGACATGGCAAACGCTGTAAAGCTGCATGTTAAAAAAGGCGATACCGTTCTTGTTTTGTCCGGTAAAGACAAAGGCAAGCAAGGTAAAATCGTTGAAGCTCTGCCTAAGAAAGCCAAAGTGGTTGTTGAAGGCGTAAATAAAGTTAAACGTCATACCAAACCGTCTCAAGCAAATCCTCAAGGTGGTATCATTACTAAAGAAGCTCCGATGTCTTCTTCCAAAGTAATGTTGGTATGCCCGGCTTGCAACAAAGCAACCCGTATTAAAAAATCCGCTGTAGGTGGCGAATTCGTAAGAGTTTGCAAAAAATGCGGCGAAGTAATCGATAAATAATATTCCGGGAAAGGAGGAAAATACTTAATGGCAAAGACCAGATTACAAGAAAAATATTTGTCCGAAGTTGTTAAAGGCTTGGTGGACAAATTCCAATATAAAAACGTTATGGAAATTCCTAAAGTTGAGAAAGTTGTAATCAACATGGGCGTTGGTGAAGCTGTTGCTAACAGCAAAGCATTGGAAACTGCAGTAGCAGACATGACCATCATTGCAGGTCAAAAACCCATCATCACCAAAGCTAAAAAATCCATCGCAGCTTTCAAAGTACGTCAAGGCATGCCTTTGGGTGCAAAAGTTACTCTCCGTGGTGACCGTATGTACTACTTCCTTGATAAACTGATGAATCTCGCTCTTCCGCGTGTACGCGACTTCCGTGGTGTAAGTGCTACTTCCTTCGACGGTCGTGGTAACTATGCACTCGGTCTCAAAGAACAATTGATTTTCCCGGAAATTGAATACGACAAAGTAGATAAAGTTCGTGGCATGGATATCATTATTGTTACTACCGCTAAGACTGACGAAGAAGCTAGAGAATTGCTCAAACTTCTCGGAATGCCGTTCAGCGCATAATTGAGTGAGGAGGGAATATTTTGGCTAAGAAAGCCCTGATTGAAAAATGGAAAAGCGAACCGAAATTTGAAGTTCGCCGTTATAACCGCTGCAAAGTATGTGGCAGACCTCACGGCTATATGCGTAAATTTGGCCTCTGCCGTATCTGCTTCCGCGAATATGCATATGAAGGTGCTATTCCGGGCGTAACCAAAGCAAGCTGGTAAGAACGACTACTAAGGAAGGAGGGTATACTAAGTATGGTAATGACTGACCCGATCGCTGATATGCTTACCCGTATCCGTAACGCAAATTCAGTTCATCACGATAAAGTTGAAATCCCCGGCTCCAAAATTAAAGTTGCTATTGCTGAAATTTTGAAAGCTGAAGGTTTCATTAAAGATTTCGAAGTAATCGCTGATAACAAACAAAACGTTATCAAAGTTAGCCTGAAATACGGTGCTAATAAAGAAAAAGTTATTTCCGGTATTAAACGTATTTCTAAACCCGGTCTGAGAGTTTACTCTCAAAAAGACCAACTGCCCAGAGTCCTCGGAGGCCTCGGCATTGCAGTAATCTCCACCTCTCAAGGTTTGATGACCGACAAAGCTGCTCGTAAAGCAGGTTTGGGTGGCGAAGTACTTGCATACGTATGGTAATACACTAAAAAGATAGGAGGTGCTCGTACGTGTCTAGAATTGGTAAAATGCCGATCACTGTTCCCGCTGGTGTAACAGTTACTATTGAAGACAATTTCGTGACCGTTAAAGGTCCTAAAGGCGAACTTTCCCGCCAAATCAATAAAAACATGAAACTGACTTTGGACAATGGTGTTCTCACCGTTGAACGTCCGAATGATGAAAAAGAAAACCGCGCTATGCACGGTTTGTCCCGTACTTTGATCAACAACATGGTTGTTGGCGTACATACCGGTTTCAGCAAAACTCTGGAAATCAACGGTGTTGGTTATCGTTGCGCGCTTCAAGGCAAAGCAATCAACTTCACCCTCGGTTTCTCTCACCCTGTAGTTAAAGAGCCGCCTGCTGGTATTACCTTTGAAGTACCTGCTCCGAACAAAATTATCGTAAGCGGCGCTAACAAAGAAGTTGTAGGCGCAGTTGCTGCTGAAATTCGTACCTTGCGTCCGCCTGAACCTTACAAAGGTAAAGGTATCCGTTATGCTGGTGAATTCGTTCGTCGCAAAATGGGTAAAGCTGGCGGTAAAGGCAAGAAATAATTTCTAAAAGAAGGGAGTGAAACTCTTGTTTAACAGAGTTGATAAAAACGAGAAACGTCAAAAACGTCATCTCCGTTCTCGTAGATATATTATCGGTACTGCAGAAAGACCGCGTCTCAACGTATATCGTTCCTTGGCTAACATTTATGCTCAAGTAATTAACGATGCAACCGGTGAAACCATCTGTGCTGCAAGCACCGTTGAAAAAGACCTCAAATCTATCTATGGTGGCAACATTGAAGCTGCTAAAGCTGTAGGTAAAGCAATCGCTGAAAAAGCACTCGCTAAAGGCGTTAAAGAAGTAGTATTCGATCGTGGCGGTTACCTCTATCATGGTCGTGTAGCTGCTTTGGCTGAAGCTGCTCGCGAAGCTGGTCTTGAATTCTAAGAGAAGGAGGAAATAAAGTGGCTAATTTCGAAAATAAAGAAAACGAATTAAAAGAGAAAGTCGTTTTCATCAACCGCGTAGCTAAAGTTGTTAAAGGCGGTCGCCGTTTCTCCTTCGCTGCATTGGTTGTTGTTGGTGACGAAAATGGTCATGTAGGTATGGGCCTCGGTAAAGCTGCAGAAGTTCCTGAAGCAATCCGCAAAGGCGTAGAAGACGCTAAGAAAAACATGGTATCCGTTCCTTTGGTTGGTACCACCATTCCTCATGAAATCATTGGTGTATTTGGCGCAGGTCGCGTGTTCTTGAAACCGGCTTCCAAAGGTACCGGCGTAATCGCTGGTGGCCCTGTTCGTGCGGTACTCGAACTTGCAGGCGTTCATGATATTCTTACTAAATGTCAAGGTTCTAATAACCCGAACAACGTTGTTCGCGCAACTATCGAAGGTTTGAAATCCTTGAAATCTGCTGAAGCAGTTGCTGCTCTGCGTGGTAAAACCGTAGAAGAATTGTTGGGCTAATCTAGGAGGAAATTTGTAATGGCACAAATTAAAATCACTTTAACCCGCAGCTTGATCGGTTATCCGCAAGACCAACGCATGACCGTAAAAGCTTTGGGCTTAGGCAAAATTAATACTTATGTTGTAAAAGAAGATACTCCGTCTGTTCGCGGCATGGTTCACAAAGTGAGACATCTCGTGAAAGTCGAAGAAGCGTAAGACAAGGAGGTATATTGAAGATGAAATTACATGAATTGTCTCCCGCTCCTGGTTCCAAACGTGAATCCTTCCGCGTTGGTCGTGGCTTGGGTTCCGGCTTGGGCAAAACTTCTGGTAAAGGCCAAAAAGGTCAAAAATCCCGTTCCGGCGGTGTAAAACGTCCTGGTTTCGAAGGTGGTCAAAGACCTTTGTACCTGCGTTTGCCGAAACGTGGCTTCTATAACAAATTCGCTAAAGAATACGTTGAAATCAATGTTAGCGTATTGAACCGTTTTGAAGACGGCACCGTAGTTGAACCGGTTATGCTCATCGAAGAAGGCATTGTTAAAAACATCCGTGATGGCATCCGCATCCTCGGTGGTGGCGAATTGACCAAAAAACTTACTGTACAAGCTATGGGCTTCAGCAAAACCGCTGAAGAAAAAATCATTGCAGCTGGCGGTAAAGTTGAGGTGATCTAAAGTGTTAGCAGCCCTTGCGAACATATTTAGAATTACGGAACTCAGGCAAAAAGTAGTTTTTACTCTCGCCATGTTTATCGTATTCCGGGCTGGAACACATATACCTGTTCCTGGCGTAAACGCTGCGGTTATCGAACAGCTCTTCCAAACTGGTAACCTGTTTGGATTGCTCGATATGTTTAGCGGTGGCGCCTTGAGCAAATTCTCAATTTTTGCTATGAGTATTACCCCATATATTAATGCTTCAATTATTTTGCAGCTTTTGAAGGTAGTAGTACCCACTTTGGAACAATGGTCCAAGGAAGGCGAAGAAGGTTACAAGAAGATGAATAAGTTAACCCGTGTGCTGACGGTTGCTTTAGGATTCTTCCAAGCTTGCGGTATGGCCTGGGGCCTGAAGATGGCAATCAATAACCCCGGAATTTTTTCGATTCTGTTGATTGCTACCACTCTCACCGCTGGTACTGTATTCCTGATGTGGATCGGTGAGCAAATCACCGCAAAAGGTGTCGGCAATGGTATCTCCTTGATAATCTTTGCCGGTATCGTATCCGGTTTACCCAATGGGCTGAAAATAATTTTCCAATATTTACAAGCAGGCACTGTTAATCTGTTGAATGTAATTTTGTTCGCGGTGATTGCTTTGGCGATGATTGTTTTCGTAATTCTCATCTCTCAAGGTGTTCGCAAAATTCCCATTCAATATGCTAAACGTGTTGTTGGCAAAAGATTGTATGGTGGTCATAGCAGCTACATTCCCTTGAAAGTTAACCAAGCTGGCGTTATCCCGATCATCTTCGCGTCTTCCGTGTTGATGTTCCCGACAACTATTGCTCAGTTTGTTGATGTACCTTGGGTTAAGACTGTAGGACAATGGTTCGCATGGGGCACTCCGCTGCAAACTACTTGTTATGTTCTCTTCATCTTGTTCTTCACTTACTTCTATACTGCAGTAAGCCTGAATATCAACGATATGTCTGATAACATCAAGAAAAACGGCGGCTTTATTCCTGGTATGCGTCCTGGCAAACCTACAACCGATTATTTAGACAGAGTTATGTCCAGAATAACTTTGGCTGGTGCAATCTTCCTTTCCATGATTGCTCTCATGCCTAACATTATCGGCTGGATGACTCACATCGAAGGTATCTACTTCGGTGGTACTGCTCTTTTAATCGTAGTCGGCGTAGCTTTGGATACTATGAAGCAAATAGAGTCCCTGGTATTGCAACGTCACTACCACGGCTTTATGAAATAGGAGGAATTCAGAATGCATATTCTTTTAATGGGACCTCCGGGTGCTGGTAAAGGCACTCAAGCAGAAAGACTCATTGATGAATTTAAAATCCCTCATATCTCCACTGGAGACATGTTCCGTGCAGCTGTAAAGCAAGGCACCGAACTTGGTAAAGAGGCAAAAAGATATATGGACGCAGGTGGCTTAGTACCTGACGTCGTAACCATCGGCATCGTTCGTGAAGGTTTAGCAAATCCCGAATGTGCAAATGGATTCATTTTAGATGGTTTTCCGAGAACTGAAGAGCAAGCAGTTGCTCTTGACGGAATTCTGAAAGACCTGGGCATTGAATTGACCGGTGTTGTAAATATCGTTGTTCCCGACGCTGAACTGGTTGGCAGAGTTACCGGTAGACGCATTTGCAAAGCTTGCGGTGCTACCTACCATGTAAGCTTCAACCCCAGCAAAGTGGAAGATGTGTGCGATAAATGCGGTGGCAACCTTTATCAACGCGATGACGATAAAGAAGAAACCGTAAAGAATCGTCTGCATGCATATCATGATCAGACTGAACCGTTGATTGAGTACTATCAAAAACAAGGCGTATACAAAGAAATTAATGGCTTACAAGACATTGACAAAGTATATGCTGACGTTGTAGCTAGTCTCTGTGGCAAATAAGGAGGTACACTGTGTCCAAACAAGACGTAATTGAAGTTGAAGGCACAATTCTTGAAGCACTTCCCAACGCTATGTTCCAAGTACAATTGGAAAACGGTCACGTTATTCTGGCGCACATATCCGGTAAAATACGTATGAACTTCATCAAAATTTTGCCTGGCGACAGGGTTACCGTGGAACTCACTCCGTACGATCTCAATCGTGGAAGAATTACTTATCGTTTCAAATAACCAAGACAGGCAAGAGGAGGTTTAAATTATGAAAGTAAGACCGTCTGTTAAGCCGATATGTGAAAAATGCAAAGTCATCAAACGTAAAGGCCATGTTATGGTAATCTGCGAAAATCCGAAACATAAACAAAAACAAGGTTAAGAAGGAGGTGCACATTAATGGCACGTATTTCTGGTGTCGATTTACCGAGAGACAAACGTATTGAATACGCTCTGCCGTACATCTATGGTATCGGCTTGACTCTGTCTCGCGAAATCTTAGCTAAAACTGGTATCAATCCGGACACTCGCGTTCGCGACCTGACTGAAGAAGAAGTTTCCAAAATCCGTGAAACTTTAGATAACGATTATAAAGTAGAAGGTGACCTCCGTCGTGAGGAATCCCTCAACATCAAACGCTTAATCGAAATTGGCTCCTATCGTGGCAAAAGACATCGTATGGGTCTGCCCGTTCGTGGTCAAAACACTAAAAACAACGCTCGTACCCGTAAAGGTCCGAAACGTACTATTGCAGGCAAAAAGAAATAATTAGCGAGGGAGGGATAAACCAGTGGCTGGCAAGAAAGTTGTTCGCAACAAGAAAAAAGTTAGCAAAAATATCATTAATGGTGTAGCGCATATCCGCTCCACTTTCAATAACACTATTGTTACCATTTCTGATACCGAAGGTAACGTTTTGAGCTGGGCTTCCGCAGGCGAACTCGGTTTCCGTGGTTCCCGTAAAAGCACTCCGTTTGCTGCTCAAATGGCTGCAGAAACTGCAACCAAAGCTGCAATGGAACATGGCTTGAAAAATGTAGAAGTTTTCGTTAAAGGCCCTGGCGCTGGCCGTGAAGCTGCTATCCGTGCGCTTCAAGCTGCAGGTCTCGAAGTTAACTCCATTAAAGACGTAACTCCGATTCCGCACAATGGCTGCCGTCCGCCGAAACGCAGAAGAGTATAATTGGAGGTATAATATAAATGGCTATCGATAGAACTCCTGTATTGAAAAGATGCAGATCCTTGGGCCTGTCTCCCGCTTTTCTGGGTATTAGCAAAGAATCTAACCGTCAAGTTAGACGCCAAAACAGAAAAAAAAGTGAGTATGGCATTCAATTAACTGAAAAACAAAAAGCTAAATTTATCTATGGTGTTCTGGAAAAACAATTCCGTGGCTACTATGATAAAGCTAAAAAAATGGAAGGTATCGCTGGTGAAAACCTGTTGATCCTCCTTGAAAGAAGAATCGACAACGTAGTATATCGTCTTGGCTTGGCTAACACCCGCCGTCAAGCTCGTCAAATCGTAAGACATGGCCACATTGCTGTTAACGGCAAACGTTTGGACATTCCTTCCGCTATGACCTATGTTGGCGACGTAATCACTGTTATGGAAAACAGCCGTGGCAAAGAATACTTCAAAGGTATGGAAGAAACTTTGGCTACTAAAGCAGTTCCGGCTTGGTTGATTCAAGACGCTCAAAACTTGGGCGGCAAAGTTGACCGTTTCCCGACTCGTGAAGAAATCGATGTTCCCATCGAAGAACATCTCATCGTAGAATTGTACTCCAAATAATTAGTGTGCATCTTATGCCACCCAACTATGAGGCGTATTGTGGTAATACGTGAAAGAAGGAGGCTTGCCGCATGATTGAAATTGAGAAACCCAAGATGGTTACAGCTGAGATCAGCGATGATGGACGCTACGGTAAATTTGTATGGGAACCGTTGGAAAGAGGCTACGGCATTACACTGGGCAACAGCTTGCGTCGTGTATTGCTCTCCTCCCTTCCGGGTGCCGCAGTAACTCACGTTAAAATTGACGGAGTTCTGCATGAATTTACTACTATCCCCGGTGTTAGAGAAGATGTTGCTGACATCATCCTTAACATCAAGGCTCTGTGCCTGAAAATGGAAGGCGAAGAAGGAAAAATCCTGCGTATTGAATGCTCCGGTGAGCAAGAAGTTACCGCTGCAAGCATCATTGCTGACAGCGATGTAGAGATTTTGAATCCTGAGCTGCACATTGCGACTTTAGATAAAGATGCCGTTTTCAATATGGAAATCTATGTTGATAAAGGCCTCGGCTATGTTCCGGCGGATAAAAATAAACGCCAAGATCAACCTATCGGAGTAATCCCTGTTGATTCCATTTACTCTCCTATTACCAGAGTAAAATTTGGTGTAACTGATACCCGCGTTGGTAACGTAACCAACTACGACAAACTGACTCTGGAAGTTTGGACCGATGGTAGCGTAATGCCGGATGAAGCTGTTAACATGGCTTCCAGCATTATGATTGATTATCTCAAGTTGTTCCAAACCGGCGACTATAGCCAATCTGGTATTAAAGTTGTCGGTGGTTCTGAACCGGAAGGTGAAGAACCCAAGAAAGAAGGCCCTGGTGCAATGTCTATCGACGATCTTGACCTGTCCGTTCGCAGCAATAACTGCTTGCGTCGTGCTGGTATCAACACCGTTGAAGAATTAACCCAGAAGTCTGAAGAAGATATGATGAAAGTACGTAACTTAGGCCGTAAGTCCCTTGATGAAGTTAAGAAAAAATTAGCTGATTTAGGTTTGTCTTTACGCAAAAGTGACGAAGAATAATTAGGGGGTCGGAAACAATGGCATACAGAAAATTAGGCCGTAATTCCAGCAACCGTAAAGCTTTGTTTCGTAGCATTTTGACTTCTTTCTTCAAACATGGTCGCATCGAAACCACCATTACCAAAGCTAAAGAAGTAGCTAGCAAATCTGCTGAACTTATCACTTTGGCAAAACGCGGCGACTTGCACGCTCGTCGTCAAGTATTGGCTGTTTTGGTTGACGAAGCTGTTACCAAAAAATTGTTTGAAGAAATTGCTCCGAAATATGAAGGCAGACAAGGCGGCTTTACTCGTATTTACAGAGTTGGTCCTCGTCGCGGTGATGCTGCTGAAATGGCAATCATTGAGCTCATCTAATCAGAGCGTTCAAAGCAGGAACTTAGGTTCCTGCTTTTTTTATTCTGGAATATATTTAAGCCGCCCCTGCAAGGGGAGGTGGCATCGCAAAGCGATGACGGAGGGGTTGTAATGAATAAAAGTGATTTTACAAGTTATAATTCTGTATTAAAAAATAATTCAAGAAGTTTACGTAAGAATATGACAAAGCAAGAAAGAAAATTATGGTATAATTTTCTTAAAGATTATAAGATTAGATTTAATAGACAACGACCGATTGGTGAGTATATTGTCGATTTCTATTGTTCTAAAGCTAAACTAATAATAGAAATCGACGGTGGTCAACATTATTATGAAGATGTAAAATTATATGACTATAAACGAACTCAATTTTTTGAAAGTTTAGGGTTGAAAGTAATTAGATTCTCTAATTTAGATATAGATACAAATTTTGAAGGAGTTTGTTATTGTATAGATAAAGAAGTAAATATACAAACCCCTCAGTCACCTACGGTGACAGCTCCCCTTGCAGGGGAGCCAGAATAAAAAGGAAGGTGCAATATGTTGACTAAAAATTTTATCGAGTTTTTATATGAAGCTGCTCACATTCAACGTTGGAACGACCATATTCGCCCCGGAGGCTTTACTGAGCTGGACAAACAAGCTCATAAAATGATGATTTTGTATGTGCTTGCTCGTCATGAAGAAGATGACCACGGTGCAAAGCTCAACTGGCGCGTCTTGATTGAAGGCGGTATCTTTGAGTTTTTACACCGCAATGTTTTGACCGACATAAAACCTCCCGTATTTCATGAGTTGGTGCGTGTGCACGGTAAACAACTTAACAGCTGGGTGTATGAAGAATTAAAGCGTCGCATTCCAGAAATTGATGCAGATTTCATGGAGCGTATGGAAGAATTTTTTGACAACCCTTCCTTTTATCCGAAAGAAAAGAAACTTCTTAGAGCTGCTCACTATTTGGCAACTCAATGGGAATTTAATATAATCTACCATTTTAACCAAGGTATTTTTGGTATTGAAGAAACTCGCCAAGCTATCGAAAGTGAGATTGAAGACCACTACGATTTAGCAGGTGTACAAAAGCTGGCATTGAAAGGGAAAAGCAGTAAGTTCATCGACCTTGTTGGTCAATTGCGCTTCCAAAAACGTTGGGCACAATCTCCTCGTGTACCTGAAACTTCCGTTATGGGGCACGTGCTCCTCGTAGCTATTATGGGTTACTTCTGCGCAGTGAAGATTAACGCTTGTGATGAACGTGTAGTAAACGCATTCTTGTGCGGTTTGTTCCACGATTTGCCGGAAGTTCTTACTCGTGACATTATTTCTCCTGTAAAACGTAGCGTTGAAGGTTTAGACTTGCTCATTAAGCATATTGAAGAGCGTCAAGTTGCTGAAAAGATTTTGCCGCTGCTTCCTTACGGTTGGCACCAAGATATTTTGTACTTTACTCAAAACGAATTTGCAGATAAGGTTATTGTTGATGGGAAAGAAGTGGAATGCACTTTTGAAGACCTTAACGGCAAATACAACTGCAATGGTTATAAAGCAGTTGATGGCAAAATGCTCAAAGGGTGCGATAATTTGGCAGCTTTTGTTGAAGCGTGGCTCTCTCGTCGTTACGGCATTACTTCCAAACATTTGGAAGATGCAGAACGTGGACTGCGTGAACAATATAAAGACAAAACTGTCGGTGGTATAGATTTTGGCACGATTTACGCCGCTTTCCCTGAAAATAAGTAACAAGGTATAGTACAAAAAAATACATAATACAATTTTTGTATTTATAGACAACACAGGAAAGACTGTTTATAATTAGTTCCAGAATAAATTTACAGAAAGTAATTTAACAGGAGGTAATATTATGAACATCTTTGAAATGGCAAAAATTCCCCTTAATCAAGCAATAGAAGCAATGCAATTAAATCCTGGTGCAGCAGCAATCATTGCTGTACCTGAACGTACCTTAGAAGTTAGTATCCCTTTGAAAATGGATGATGGCACTACAAAAGTTTTCACCGGTTATCGTAGCCAACACAGCACTGTGCTTGGTCCTGCAAAAGGCGGTGTACGTTATCATCAAAACGTATCCATGGACGAAGTTAAGACTCTCGCTTTTTGGATGACCTGCAAATGCGCAGTAGCAGGCTTGCCCTACGGTGGCGGTAAAGGCGGTATCATCGTAGATCCTGCAACTCTTTCCAAACGTGAGCTTGAAGCTTTGACTAGAGCCTACATTGATAGAATTGCTATGCTTATTGGCGAAAAGAAAGACATCCCCGCACCTGATATGAATACAAACGCTCAAATCATGGGTTGGATGATGGATGAATACAGCAAAATTACCGGTCAATACGAACCTGGTTTTATTACCGGCAAAGCTATTTGCGTAGGCGGTTCCCTTGGTCGTACTGCTGCAACTGGTCGCGGTGTAGTTACTGCTGCTCTCGAAGCACTCAAAATTAAAGGCATTGCTCCTCAAGATGCAACTGTTGCTGTACAAGGCTTTGGTAATGTTGGTAGTTGGACCGCTAAACTTTTCTGCGATGAAGGTGTAAAAGTAGTTGCTCTTAGTGACGTACGTGGTGCAATCTATAATCCGCAAGGCTTTGACTGCTACGATGTTGAAAAACACGTGCAAGCAACTGGTAGTGTAGTAGGTTATCCCGGTGCTCAAGAAATCACCAATGCAGAACTTTTGGCAATGGATGTAACCATTCTTTCTCCGTGTGCAATGGAATTGCAACTGACCAAAGAAAACGCTGCTGACGTTAAAGCACAAATTATTGCTGAAGGTGCTAACGGACCTACCACTCCTGACGCTGACGCAATCTTTGCAGAAAAAGGTATCTTCGTTGTACCTGACATCTTGGCAAACGGTGGCGGTGTAACCGTAAGTTACTTCGAATGGGTACAAAACTTGTATCGTTACTTCTGGAGTGAAGAAGAAGTTATTGAAAAACAAGTTGTAATGATGCGTAATGCATTCAAAAACGTATACGCTGCTTCTGAAAAATACGGTGTTAATATGCGTGTTGCTGCGTACATTGTGGCACTGAGTAGTCTGGACGAAGCGATGAAAATTCGCGGCATGTATTGATAAAACGCGTGATAAGCACTGTCTTACTGCGTTACCTCAAAATTATTTGCTCGACGTACTTCAAGTACGCCTTCGCGGCATAATTTTTCGGTGCCTTGTCATCCAGCACTTCTGACGCGTTTTAAGTTAATAAGGTTTAATATTAATAACATCGTTCCTTTATAGGGCGATGTTATTTTTTATTGAGTAAGTACTCTTTTAATAACGATGTGATGTGTTTAGAAGAGAGTTGGGGGATAGGCGACAGTTTTGTAAATGTAAGAGCAGTTACTTGTTAATTATGTAAACTTTAGGGGGCGCGCGGAGCGGAAGCACCCTTTGAGCACATAAAATAGGCAAAAAGATGTAATCTTTTTTACTATTTTATGGCGAAAAGTCTTTACGGGGGGGACAACTGTGTTATACTTTAGGTGTCTAAAGATTAATGGCTATAACAATTAGCTTCTAAAAAATTTGGTTGTCTTTTTACTAAGGATTTGGCAATCATGTTTTCCTCTTAGAAGCAGGGGTGGTTATGAAATGAAATTTAGGCATAGCCTTAAACGGAGTGCCTTGAACCGTTTGAGGCTCCTTGGGTTATAACACATCTAAAGGAATACTTTAGCAATGATTGGAAATTTTAGAGGAAACAAGGACACTCTTAGAAGGAACTTTCAGAGCTTGGTTTTTCCCGAAGGTGTTTTATAAAAATAAAACATTTCCGAAGGAGGAAACTATTATGAAAAAATCTTTAGTTCTCGCAATGGCAATGGCATTGGGCGTAACCGCTTCTGCTTATGCTGCAAATCCGTTCTCTGACGTTCCCGCTGGCCACTGGGCATATGACTCCGTAGCTAAATTGG
>CALCHC010000133.1 GCA_937901335.1 uncultured Phascolarctobacterium sp.
TCAATACCAATGGAGAAGCAGCTGAACCGTCACCGATAGTACCGGTACCACGGATGTTCATGCTCATGCCGGCATCCAAAGCACCACCACCATTACCTACACCTACGTTCAAGCCCGGAACAACACCCTGCAAAGCTTGAGAAACGTTGGCTACCGGACGAGCTTCGAGAGCCTTGGAATCAACCATTGATACAGAACCTGTCAAGTTGGTCTTCTTCTGAGTACCGTAACCTACTACTACTACTTCTTCCAACATTTCAGTGTCTTCAGCCAAAGTAATAGTCAATGCCTTACCGTTCCAAGTAACTTCCTGAGTCTTGTAACCTACGTAAGAAACCTGGAGGATGTCTCCCTTCTTTACGTTTTGCAAAGAGAAGTTACCGTCGATGTCTGTTACAACACCGTTGGTTGTACCTTTAACAACAACAGATGCACCAATTACTGTTTCGCCAGTATTGTCCAATACTGTACCAGTAGCTGTTTCACTCTGCTGTGTGATTTTCACGTCGTCAACTCCCGCTGGGGAAGTGGCGAAAGCTGCTCCTGTTGATGCACCCATCAAGAACAGCATCATGCTGACTGTTTTTAGTCGTTTTAACATAGCTGTGATTTTTAAAAGTTTATAAATAAAACTAAATAGTTCGCTTGGCTTTAGTTCACTGGGAACTCTAGCTTTCCACAAATTAAATTAGATTAACGCGGCAAATATACGACAATTTCCATTATTTGCAAAGAAAACCGAAAATAAAATATTTTATTAATTTAACGGAGTTTAAGACTCAAAATCATCCTGAAAGCCCACAGAGGCGATTTTTGATACCTCAAAAGTGTTAAAGGCAGCAAAAAGTGTTAAACTCAACCTTTTTTTAATAAAAATGTCCGAAACAAAAAAATAGCAGGACAAGCCACCCTCTCTTCTAGTTTTTCCTTTTTATATGAGTTCTGAGCAATTTTAGGGGCAATAAAAGTCTAAAAACATATTGTCATTCAGAGCGAAGCGAAGAATCTCGTAATCATTCACTTTGTGTTACCGAGATTTTTCGGACAAGTCCTCAACAACTCGTCTTCGCTTACGCTCTGAATGACAGATTGCTTCAATGATTTTATTGCACCTAAATTTGGTAAGAACCTAGGATTTCCCCGAAACTGCTGCCACCCCCTTCACCATACCTTAACTATCAGATTTACAATTGATAGCGGGTTGCAGGAGTCCTGTCACCTCCCTTTCTCCTGCCACCGCAAAATCGTGAAGGCGATTTTTAAAATCGCGAAGGCGAAAATCTTCTTTGCGAAGACGAATCGCAAATAGTTTCTTGGGCTAAAAGTTGTACAACTTTTCAGAAAACTTGATGAAGAGTTGGGCGGATAAACTATTTCCAAAGCTTACGCCATAAGCTTAGTAACGCATCTGCCATAAGCTTATAAAGCTTCCCTTGTAAGCTCTATAAGCTTGCCGGTGTAAGGAGTGTAA
>CALCHC010000134.1 GCA_937901335.1 uncultured Phascolarctobacterium sp.
TTCATATCAACAACGCGTTTCCAAACGATACGGCGCGGGTCAATATTAAGAGCATTGCCTTGTTGTACATGGTTATCTACCATTGCAGAAAGGAGCATATGAGCAGAAGTAATAGCGTGGAAGTCACTGGTAAAATGTAAGTTAATATCTTCCATGGGAACAACTTGGGAGTAACCGCCGCCAGCAGCGCCACCTTTAACGCCCATGCAAGGACCGAGGGAAGGTTCACGCAATGCTACGATAACGCTTTTGTCGATTTTAGCCAAGCCTTGAGCCAAGCCAACAGTAGTAGTAGATTTACCTTCGCCAGCCGGAGTCGGAGTGATTGCAGTAACGAGAACCAGTTTGCCCGGTTTTTCAGCTTCCATTCTGCGGATTAAGTCCATAGACAATTTCGCTTTATAGCGACCATACATTTCAATGTCTTCTTCGGGGATGCCAAGCTTTGCAGCCACTTCGGTAATTTTTAACATCTTCGCTTGTTGAGCAATTTCGATATCGGATAACATGTTTCGCCCTCCTAAAAATTTATTTTTAAACTTTACTAAGCACTAAACTACGTTCAGATAAACGCCTTTAAATAGTTCTACCCGCATAGTGTTTTCTCCTGCAAGGAAACACCATACGGGTAAAAATTATTTAAACCATATTTCAACTACACGCCCTTCGTCCACTACAGTCCCCGCTTTCGGCTCCTGTTTATAGGCGAAACCACTACCATGAGGTTTAAGGCGTAGTCTCCCCTGACGAATAATTCCTGCTGCTCGGCGCATGTCAACGCCTTTGAAATCAGGCAGCTTAATTTTACCGTCAGGCATAAGTGTCAGTTGAGGCACTTTCTTTTCAGATTGTACCATTTTTGCTTCAGCTTGCTCTAACTGTTCGAAAGAAGGCAAGCCTTCACCACTAATAGGTTGAATACCTTTAGCTACAAGAATTTGTTGCAATGTATCACGGAAGATAGGCGCAGCAACTTGAGAACCATAAAAAGCACCTTGCGGATCGTCAATCATAACAATCATAGCGTACTTAGGTTTATCTGCAGGCACAAAGCCTACAAAGGAAGCAATGTATTTATCCTTTTCGTAACCGCCTTTTTCAGCAAGCTTTTCGGCAGTACCAGTTTTACCTGCAATACGATAACCTTTGATGGCAGCACTTTGACCGCCACCGTCAGTAACTACTTGTTCCATCATATCACGCATTTTAGAAGCAGTATCTTTGCTAATAACTTGACGGATAACTTTTTTGTGACCTTCACGCACCACATCACCATTAGGAGCAACAACCTTTTTGATGATATAGGGTTGTACCAATTCGCCACCGTTAGCAATAGAGCAAATTGCACGCAGCATTTGAATTGGCGTTACTGCAATACCTTGACCAATTGCCATAGTTGCAACGTCAGGTTTATACATATCTTCAGCCTTGTAAAGAATACCGCTTTCTTCACCGGGTAATTCAATACCGGTAGGCTCACCAAAACCAAAGAGCTTACTGTAATTGGTAAGTCTATGAGCACCAAGCTCCATACCCAATTGCACCATACCTGTGTTGACAGAATTCTTGATAACCTCGTTTAAAGAAATCTTTCCTTTGCCTTTAAACTCCCATTTCCAGTCCCAGTTGTGAATGGTACGGTCAGCAATTTGAATTTTACCATCATCTTGGAACATAGAATTAGGTGTAACAATTTGTTCTGCCATACCCATACAAGCAACAATAGGTTTAAAAACGGAACCGGGCTCGTAAATCATGGAGATAGACTTATTACTCCAAACTTCCGGTTTGTAATTACCATAATTATTAGGGTCATAGGTAGGTCTGCTGGACATACCTAAAATTTCACCGGTATAGGGATCCATAATAATTGCAGCAGCACCTTTTGCCTTGGTACGCTTAATAGCGTCTTCCATGGCATCTTCCAGAACGTACTGCATCTTGCTATCCAAAGTCAGATACACATTAAAAACATTTTCTTTCTTCTGACTTTTAGAGTCTTGGTCAAGCATCTGCCCGCCCAAAGCGTTAAACATAGCTGAATGTCTGGATTCCGCACCGGTCAAAATATCATTCAAAGAATATTCAATACCGCTCCAACCAATATCGTCCGTACCAACAAAGCCTAAGACGTGGGCAGCAGCACCCTTTTTGGTATAATAACGTTTACTTTCTTCCAAAAAGTGTAAGCCGGGCAATTTATTATCTTTGATAATTTTCTTAACTTCTTCTGCTTCCTTATGTTCCATAGTGCGTTTTACCCACAGGAATCTACCTTCAGAGTTAAAGAGTTCGTATAATTCCGCAGCATCCATCTTCAAAGCGGGAGCCAGCAAATCTGCACCTAAACGCTTTACATCACGTAAAGGTTTTTGCTGCTTCTTACTTTTGAGAGTATCCACCATTTCAAATGGGTCAACATACAGAGACTTGGTCATAATACTTACGGCAAGTTCTTCACCAGCACGGTCAAGAATCTTACCACGAGGATTTTTACTAGTTATATCTGCAGTTACTTGTTGTTCTGCTAATTTAGTAAAACGTTCAGCGCTCCACAATTGAAGCCAAACTAAACGAACCACTACGCTAGCAAAAATAAAAAATATAATACCGCAGAGCAGCGCATAACGCTGTCTATTTTCTTGCATCAATTTCAATGGTGCCACCTCCTGCTCACAACACGCAGGTCACTGCGGCGCTCCTCAGGTTCAGAAAGAGCAACAGCTTTCTCACGCTCTACCTCATCGTCATAAACAGAAAGTGCCAAACCGATGGCAGCCATAGAAATAATCAAAGAAGAACCACCATAACTGATGAACACTAAGGGAACACCAATTACAGGCAACAAACCACAAACCATTGCCATATTGGCAGCAGCTTGTCCAACAATCAAAAAGCTTACCCCTGCCGCCAACAAAAAGCCTCGCTCATCTTTAGAGCAAACTGCAATACGCAAGAGAGCACAACCTAAAATAGCAAAAAGTAAAATTAAGAAGCAAGCACCTAAAAAGCCATTTTCTTGGCAGAACACTGCAAAAGCAAAGTCAGTATGCGCTTCTGGCAAATAGAAGAACTTGGAAGAACCTTCGCCCCATTTAGTACCGCTTAAACCACCACTACCAATGGAAAGCAAAGATTGTACCATTTGGTAACCGTCACCAACTTCGTCAATCCACGGGTCAAGCCAAACTCTAATGCGGTCAGCACGATAAGTAGAAGTCATTACCAAAAGCACAGCAGACGCAGCACCTAAAATGCACACGGAGCCAATCTGCTTCCAGGGCAAACCTGCAACGACATACATACAGAACATCAATGCAACAATGATGGCAGCAGTACCCATATCAGGTTGTTGTTGTACTAAGAAAGCATAAACAGCAGTTGCGCCAAGACACATTCTGCCATTACCTTTTAAGAAGCTGGCATTTTGTCCCTTTTTCAGATGCATTCCCAAATAACGGGCGCAAAGCATGATTATCGCCAGCTTAGCAAATTCTGATGGTTGTATTGTTACGCCACCAAAACCAAGCCAACGACGAGCACCACCACTTTCCAAGCCAATGAAATCTACCAAGACGAGCATTACTAAAACAGAAATGTAAATAAAGCTCACTGCATTCTTGCTTAAAAGGCGCCTATAATTAATGGTTCTTGCTATAAAAATCGCACCTAAACCGATGGCAGAATAAACTATGTATCTAATTAAATAATAGAAAGTGCTACTACCATCTGCCTCAGCCCTGATAAAGCTGGCACTAAAAATATTAGCGCAGCCAATTAAAAGCAAAGGCACCATTGTGTACCACACTGCCTGTTTGGGATTGTCCCAAAACAAGAATTTTTTATTCATCAAATTCACTCCACACTAAGAAATACGCGCAAGAGTATCACAACAAATTATTTAAACACTACTTCACAGAAGTTGATAGGAGAACCTTTAGAACTGAATTTTTGCTCATATTCAGTTTGTACATGGTTCTCATATTCAGAGTTATGCAAATCGTAGCTTAAAGCAATAATTTCACAACCGAATTCTTTAAATTCTTCAACAGAGAAATCAAACAAACCTCTGTTATCAGTTTTAAAACGCATATGACCGCCAGGGCCAAGTAATTGCGCATATTTAGCCAAGAAGCCACGATGAGTCAAACGACGTTTAGCGTGACGAGCTTTCGGCCAGGGATCGCTAAAGTTCAAATACAGTTCTTTAATTTCACCGGGTTCAAACCATTCGTTCAAGGCTTCAGCATTAGCGCAGATAATTTTTACATTATCCATTTCTTTGTCTTTGGCAGCCTTGCCGGGATAGTAAGCAATATCGTGTTGAGTTTCGATACCAATAAAAGCTTTTTCCGGGAACAGTTCTGCCATACCAATAGTAAAGCGACCTTTGCCACAACCAATTTCCAAGCAAAGTTTCTTACCGGGGAACAGCTCTTGCCATTTACCTTTATATTGTTCTAAATCGTGCATTAATACATAATCACCGATGAGTTCGGTCATTGCTTTTTCAATCCAAGGTTTCTTTCTTAAACGCATTTTCTAACCTCTCAATAAAAAATTTATAACTATTTAATTATAATATGAAGCGTCCCTAAAATAAAGAAAAACATACCCATCATAGATGAGTATGTTTTATGTTCTTTACTAAAAATATTAGCCTTCGATAGCTTCAGTTTGTGCAGCGATTTTTTCGCATTTGCCATTAAATTCAGCGCCTTCAGCAATAACCAAGGTGCCACATTTAATATCGCCGTTAATTCTTGCATTAGCAAGCAATTCCAAACGGCCACGGCAAACGATGTTACCAGTTACGGTGCCGGAGATATGAGCGTTTTGTGCATAAACAGTTGCACGAATCATACCAGTTTCACCAATGAACAAATCGCTGTCAACAGCCAAAGTGCCGTCAATTACGCCATCAATACGGGTGCAACCGTTGATGTTAATGTTACCGTTAATAGCAGTGTTTTTGCCAATCAATACTTCATATTCCATTTTGCCAAACTCCTTTTTTCTCATAACAGTAGGTTTCTTAACTTCTTCCACAACTACTACCGGATCCGGATTGGAAACCACAACAGCTGTTTCTTCTTTTTTCTTACCAAAACCAAACATCGTTTATCATCTCCTTACCTTACTCAACCGGGCTGCTGTTCTTTTTTGCTTGCCACGGGTGCAGGAACTTCTAACCCAGCTTTTTCCATTTGGGCACGCACCTGCTCCTCAATCTTAGATAAGGCAGCCATATCTTTTTGTACGCTTTCAGCCATTACGGAAAGCTCTTGCAATTTTTGTTCCTGTGCTTGTTTAGTACGACGGAACTCTGCTAATTCTGCAGCATCTGCATTATTTTTTGTTACTAAGAAGTATGTTGCACCTAAGCTCACCACAAAGAAAATTGCAGCTCCGCCTGCGATATAAGCAAACTTCTTAAAATGGTCAACACCGATGGAAGCTTTTTTTATTTCACTACCATTATCAGGCACTACCATAATATTGTATGAACTTTCGTTACGCAAGGAATCGCACACCCAGTTCATCAATTCGCGAACTTGTTGAAACATTAATTTACCTTTCTATTCACAAAAGACCTTTTAAGCCACAACAAAAGCTTACATCAAATCACGAGGGTTAATTTCTTGACCCCACAGCAATACTTCGTAATGCAAATGAGGACCGGTGCTATAACCGGTACTACCAATTTCACCGATTACTTCACCTTTAGTAACATAATCACCACTGCTTACATATAGCTCTGCCATATGAGCATAAGCAGTTTTATAACCATAGTCATGGTTAATACGAATATATTTACCATAGCCATAATACCAACCGGAATATTCTACATAACCGGATGCAGTAGCATATACAGGTGCACCATAGCTATCAGCAATATCAAGACCGCCGTGCCAGTCACTGGAATAACCGTCAAAAGGATTGTAGCGTCCACCAAATTCAGAAGTAACATATTGACTATTGCAAGGCCACAAATTAGGAGTCATTTCCTTACGATAGTTTTCCTTCTTCAATTTGGTCAGCAGTTTATTCCAATCTTCAGTCTTATGTTGTAATTGTTGGTGCAAGTTTTTATTTTGCTCCATCAACACGGTAGTCTCAGAGATTTCTACAGAAGAGGGACCACCAATACCACGAAGACTATTTTCAGGTTTAGCTTCTTCCTTCAAAGCAATACCGTATTTATCCATTTGCTTGCGCACGTTTTGCTCGATAGCAGCAAGATTTGCCATATTCTTTTGCACTTTTTCTGCCATTTCGGAAAGCTCTTGCAATTTTGCTTCTTGCGCCGCATGGTTTTCTCTGAAAGCAGCCAACTCTCTTTGGTCAGACAAGCATTTAAAAATAATACCGTGCATAATCAACAAACTGCCAACAAAAGCAAGAGCACAGCCGCCAATTATACGAGCATATTTTTTTAGATATTCTTTTTCATAGGTTTTCCTTTTAAATTCCCTACCATCATCAGGTACTAGGATAAAGGTGTAGGAACCGTCTTCATTCCAGAACTTACGGAATCGTTCACGGTAATTAGAAATCTTATTCCACATCGTATCCCCTTTAAAATTACGCCTAAAGCTATTTCGTTAAGTCCAAAACATACAAAAGGACACACTCCCGCCTTGTACAGACTCTAACGCATTTTACATTCTATCATACACAAAAATAAAACGCAAAAACTTTTTCCTATCCTTAATAGGGAATAAAAAAAAAAAAACAGGACACGCATTTAGCGCGCCCTGTACATAATAATCTTATTTTTCTTCTTTGCCCCAGCAGAAGATACCTTTTTGATTCGGAATTACAGACGGGTCAAATTCAGGTTCTACAATACCAGCACGTTTTTGTTTCAAGTAATCATCAAGAGCAATGTAAGCGTATTTGCTTAATTGAGCGATAGCAACCAAGTTTACGATGGCCATCAACGCCATAAACAAGTCCGCCAAGTTCCAAACGAAAGGAACTTCTGCCACGCTACCAAACATAACCATACCAACTACCATTGCACGGTAAACGTTCAAAGCAGTTTTGCTTTCGCAGATGAATGGCATATTAATATCGCCATAGTAGTAGTTACCTACGATGGAGCTAAACGCAAAGAGGATAATCATAACTGCGAGGAAGGTACCTGCCCAAGAACCGATATGTTGAGTCAACGCAAATTGTGCCAATTCAATACCGGTTTTGCCACTTGCAGCATAATCTTTAGTCAAGAGTACGATAAAAGCAGAAGCAGTACATACCAAGAGTGTATCTACGAATACACCAAAAGCTTGAATCAAACCTTGTTTAACAGGATGACTGGTGGTTGCAGTAGCTGCAGCATTAGGAACAGCACCCATACCAGCTTCGTTAGAGAACAAACCACGTTTGATACCTTGCATCATCGCAGCACCAATACCGCCGCCAATAGCAGCATCCATACCAAAAGCAGAGCTGATGATATCAGCTAACATTTGCGGAACGAGAGCAATATTGGAAATCACTACATAGAAAGCAACCAACAAATAAATGCCTGCCATAAAAGGAACCATCATTTCAGCAACTTTTGCAATACGGGTAATACCACCAAAAATTACCAATGCAGTCAAAGCAGTAACAACGCCACCGATTACAGCTCTATCAACGCCAAAAGCATTGGAGCAGGAGATTGCGATGGTATTAGATTGTACGGAGTTAAAAATCAAGCCGTAAGTTACAGAAATCAATACTGCGAACAGCACTGCCATAGCCTTGTTGCCCAATACATTTTTAATGTAGTAAGCAGGGCCACCTAAGAAACCGCCACCTTGACGGGGCACTTTGTAGATTTGACCAAGAGTACTTTCTACAAAACCGGAAGCACTACCAATCAAAGCGATAAGCCACATCCAGAAAACTGCACCGGGACCGCCAGCTACAACAGCAATTGCAACACCGGCGATATTACCAACGCCTACACGAGAAGCAGTAGAAATGCAGAACGCTTGGAAAGAAGAAATACCACCTTCGCCAACGTTGGAACCAGCAGTTTTGGTAATCAAGCGTACCATTTCTTTGATGCAACGAATTTGCACAAAACCACTGCCAATGGTGAACCAAGAGCCTAAGCCAACCAACATGGCAATCAGAACATAGGACCACAGCCAACCATTGAGAGTGTCAACAATGTTAGAAATAAATTCCATTTTTCATCCTCCCCTTAATTTATCGAACAGCTTACAGCGGAACTTCTATGAATTCGCTGCCTTCTCTTTCCAACTGCACAACCTTGTTCAAACTTTCTGTAAGCCAAGCTTCCGCAGCCTCTTTATCGCTGTCCTTCATTTTTAAAATAACCTTTGCTTTAAGACCGTACTCCACATCAGCAATTTCAAAAAGCTGTTGCTGATAAAGAATGTTCAAAATCTTACCAACCTCGTTCAAGTCATAAATGAAACTAAACTTACTTACCAAAACCTTTTGCGCAATGCCAGTAGCTTTTACTGCTTCCGCCACACTGTTGGTGTAAGCACGAACAAGTCCACCCGCACCGAGCTTAATGCCGCCAAAGTATCTAGTAACGACTGCAGCTGTATTAGTAAGTTTATTCTTGCGAAGCACTTCCAGCATAGGCAAACCTGCTGTACCAGAAGGTTCCCCATCGTCACTGGAGCGTTGCGCCATTTCATCAACAATATAAGCGGAACAATTATGGGTGGCATCCCAAAACTCTTTCTTAATTGTTTTGATGAACTCTTGGGCTTCCGCTTCGCTATGAACTTTCTTTAATGTACATATAAAACGAGATTTTTCGATAACGATTTCCTGACGAAAATCTTTAACAATAGTGAACAAAGCACAGCCCTCCAAAAAATTATGTGACTATTATAACATAATTGCATATTATTTAAAAATATTTTAGAAATACATTCCTAAAATATAAAAGAGGGAGCATTGCTCCCTCAGTTAAAATCAATTTAGAATTATTCCGCTTCGCGCGCTTTACGTACAGCCACAAGTACAGGAAATGCTTCATCAGGCTTGCCGTCTACGCTACCAATTTTTTCAGCGTATTGTTCTTTAGTAAATTGGTCGAAGTCCAGGAGTTCGTCATCACTGAAATAATCTTCCGTGCGTCTAACAGCATCGGGACGAATACCTTGCCAATCTTCTTCAGCAACCAGCGGTTCAAATACTTCAATAGTAGAAGAACTTCTGTGATAAATTTGAATTGCGTCCTCAAAAGAATAAGTAATCTTTGCCATCATGAATCCCTCCGTTTCATTTGTTGACTATATTATAACACATTAACGGATAATAATTGTTAATTATTTGAAAAACTTTTAGATTTTTACCAACTCATATTGGCGAGTGCCTAAACCAATTTTTTCTGCGTGTTCTAAGCACATCTTCCATTCAGAATCCGGGCTGGTGTTGTGGAAATGGTCGTGACCTTCGCAAGCTGCTGCATTTTTCGCGTGAGCTTCACCTAAAACAGAATTAGGCATCGGAGGAGCAGCGCAAACCAAATCTACACAAGCTTGGTCAAGAGCAACAGGGTCAAAGGAAGCAAGCATACCGATATCTGCAACGATGGGAGCATCGTTTTCACCGTGGCAATCGCAGTACGGAGAAACATCAACAATCAAGCTAATGTGGAAGTGAGGTCTGCCGTAGCAAATAGCTTGTGCATATTCTGCCATCTTCTTATTCAAGTTATCTAAGCTTGCATCGTACATAGTGCTGATTGCATCCATAGGACAAATACCTAAGCAACGACCACAGCCAACACATTTAGCTACATCAATTTTAGCTTTGCCATCAGTAACGCTCGGTGCACCGTGAGCGCAAATATTTACGCAACGACCGCAACCAATGCATTTTTTAGCACTAACTTTGGGATGACCGTCGTTGTGCATTTCCATCTTGCCAGCACGGGAGCCGCCGCCCATACCAATATTTTTAATAGCGCCGCCAAAGCCTGCCATTTCATGACCCTTAAAGTGAGTCAAAGAAATAAATACGTCAGCATCCATAATTGCACGACCGATTTTAGCTTCTTTTACCAGTTCGCCATTGTGTACGGGAACATATGCTTCGTCAGTACCTTTCAAGCCATCCGCAATAATTACGTGGCAACCAGTACTAAACGGAGAGAAACCATTTTCATATGCACTATCCATATGTTCCAACGCTTCTTTACGACGACCAACATACAAGGTGTTGCAATCAGTAAGGAAAGGTTTGCCACCAAGTTCTTTAATAACATCTACAACAGCTTTAGCAAAATTAGGACGCAAGTAAGAAATGTTACCCGGTTCGCCAAAGTGAATTTTTATGGCAGCAAATTGCTTATCAAAATTAATATCGCCAATACCAGCTTTTTTAATAAGCTTTTGTAATTTTTGCGGAATGCTCATACCGCTATGGGGAGTACGAAAATCAGTAAAATAAACTTTAGATTTTTCCATCTAAGTTCCCTCCAAGCTAAATATTTATGCTTTTATTCTAACATCCTTATAATAAACCAGGCAAATATAATTGTTCTATATGGACTTCCGGTTTGCCCAAATCTCTACCAGGCGCAAAAGTTCCGTGGCAATCACTACCACCACTAATCAAGAGTCCATTATCCTTGCAATATTTAAGCAAAGCTTTCGTAGCTTCTACATCATGCTCAGTATGGAAGCATTCGTAACCATCAAAGGCTTCTTCCCTAAGCATCGCCAAAACTTTTTCCAAACCAGGACCATGAAAACCGCTTGCCGCATGAGCACATAACGCAACACCGCCTGCACCGTGAATGGTTTTGATAACTTCGTCAATGGACGGGAAAATCGGGAAAGCTAGGTCATGTTCTTTAGTAAAGATACGTTTAAAGAAATCTACTACGTCAACGCACAAACCTTTATCAATCAAGTAGGCAAGACTACGCCAGCCCCCGCGACGTCTGTCGTAAGTGTAATGAGCAAATTCTGCCACGCTTACATCCCAACCGTCACGTTCTAACATAGCAATACTATCCACATCTTTTTGGTCTAAGAGTGCTTCGTTATGAGCCAAAAGTTCCAAAAGCGGTTTATTAGTAATATCAATACCGTAGCCTAAAATATGGAAGCTAATATCATTTTTAGTAGAACAAATTTCAGAAGCAGGTATAAATTTTAAACCAGCTTCTTTCGCTAAACGTTGAGTTTCTAATACATTCGCAACACTATCGTGATCGGTTACAGCCAGTGCACCAAGCCCAACCTTTTGAGCTTCAGCAATAAGTTCTGCCGGAGTCCAGTTGCCATCGGAGGCGCAAGTGTGAATATGTAAATCAGCCTTCATTCTTACTTTCCTCCTCGCAAACTTTACAGTGGTGACAATGGGTAGGCGCAGGTTTTTGACCTGTTTTCTTTTTGCCAAGCAAAATGCTCAAACAAAACAGTGCAGTACAAGTAAGCACAATGGTTCCGCCCGGAGCAAGATTAGCGTAGTAAGAGGTAGTCAAACCAAGAGCAACTGCAATAATACCGTAGGCGATACTTTGCAAAATAGTTTGAGCAAAGCTTTTAGCAGTTTGCAAAGCACATGCCACAGGAATAACCATCATGGCAGAAACCAGAAGCAAACCAACAATACGCATGGAAAGCGCTACAGTCAAAGCAGTAAGCACCGCCAAAAGCATATTTAATTTATCAACGGGTAACCCTGCTACTTTGGCGGAAGTTTCATCAAAAGTTAAGTACTGCAAAGGACGATAATACAAAACCACAAAGAGTACAGTGCACAAACCTAAAGCAGCTACAATGCACAAGTCCCTACTGCTAACGGTCATAAGGCTACCAAAAAGGATACTACCTAAATTAAAGCCGCCATCTTTATTCATACTGGTAAAGATTACCGCCAGTCCCATACCGCTGTAAAAGAAAATCGCCAACACCATATCAGCAGCGTCTGACAATTTCACACGTACCTTTTCGATAGCAAGTGCTCCCAAAATTGTCGCCACTGCGGCACTAACCACAGGACTATAACTAAAGAGTGCACCGCCTGCTACGCCGGCAAAAGCAATATGCCCCAAACCGTCACCAATTAAGGACTGCCTACGCAACACAAGAAAGCTGCCAATCAAAGGACAGATTATCGCCATGATTAAGCCAGCCATCCAAGCACGCTGCATAAATTCCATTTCCAACATTTCTAACATCGCCAGTACCTCTATCTATAAAAATAACCGTGTTTATGATGGTGTTTAAGTGCCGCATGGACTTCACCCCAGAAGCAAATACCATGGTCAAGGCACAATGCATTTTGCGCAGCATCCGCCGCCAACTCTAAATCGTGGCTTACCATAATAATAGTAACGCCTTGTTCGCGGTTAATCTTTTTCAGCATAGCGTATAAATCTGCTTTCGCAGCAGTATCGATACCAGTAGCAGGTTCGTCAAGAAGTAAAATCTTGGGTTGCTTAACCATTGCTCTAGCTAAGAATACCCTTTGTTGCTGACCGCCACTTAAATCACCAATCTTACGGTGACGCAGTTCGTTAAGATTAAAACGCTCCATAATTTCGTTAATAGCTTCTTTATCCTTAGCAGTATGGCGATGAATCAAGCTATTTGCTTTTAATAATCCCAAACCAACTACTTCTCGAACACTAATGGGAAAGTTCTTTTGCCCACGTCCGGGATTTTGCGGAACGTAACCAATATGCTCCCAATTTTTAAAATCTTGGATGGGAGTGCCATAATAGGAGATTTCGCCAATGGTAGGTTCAATAACGTTTGCAAGCATTTTCAGCAAAGTACTCTTACCTGCACCATTAGCACCAATTACCGCTACAAAATCACCTTCGGCAATTTCCAAATTCAGTTTATGAAAAACCCAACCTTCGCCATAATCGAAGCCTAAGTCTTTAATTTCGATAATCTTCTTCATTATAATTCCTTATTTCGCATTCAAAGCAATTTGTAAGTTATGAATATTGCGTTGCATAATTTGCAAATAGTCTAATTTATTTTTGCGACCTTCTTCGTTCAAACCTTCTAAGGGGTCAAGAACGGAGATTTCTGCACCAGTTTCATCAGCAACAAGCTTCGCCAACTTAGGGTCTGTTAAAGTTTCGAAGAAAACGTAACGTACATTTTCTTCTTGCACAACTTTAATCAATCGTTGCAAATCAGCAGGAGTAGGCTCAGCGTGAGGACTAAGTCCATTCACTGCCAGTTGTTTTAAACCGTAATCATCCGCCAAATGACCAAAGGCAGCGTGAGCAGTTACGAAAACTTTACGCGGAGCGTTCTTTGCCAAATTGGTAAGCTGAATATCTAAAGCTTTTAACTGTTCCACATATTTAGCGCTGTTATCTTGATAGTACTTGGCATTCTTTGCATCAGCCTCACACAAAACAGCAGTAATTCGTTCCACTTGCTTAATGGCTTTTTTAGGACTAATCCATACGTGAGGATCTTGCTTACCATGAGCGCAACCGTGGTCGTGATGATGGTGCTCTTCTTCATGAGTTTCACCTGCTCGTTCGTACAAGCCTAAACCAGTTTGCACTGCCAAAATTTTGCGTTCACTTAAGGCAGTCAACGCTTGCTTCGCCCAAGGCTCTACTACACCGTTATAAACAAAAACTTGTGCCTTGCCGAGACGAGATAAATCAGATGGAGACGGCTCCCAATCATGGGCTTCTGCTCCATCGGGGACGAGAACGAAAACTTCCGCCTTATCACCGGCAACATTACGAGCAAATTCCGCCATAGGATAAAAACTTGCAGCAACTTGTAATTTATCGGAAACACTTTGCTTTTCGCCACCGCAACCTACGATGAACATAGCAAGCGCTACTAATAACATAGATAATTTTTTCATAAAAGACCTCCTATTGCTTCCAACCTAAGTTGAAGCAGACAACTGTATAGTTATCCATAATTATTCTATAACCAACGCCAAGCATAGTCAACTGACCTACTCTGAATAAATGCAAATAAAAATTGATAAATTTGACAGATGGTACTATAATACAAGCACAGAAATCCCTCAGCCGCCTTTAGCGACAAATTCCTTTGTAGGGACTCTATTCTTATATAAAAGGAAGTGTCATCATGAAATTACCTGAAAAGAAATTTATTGCATCCTTTGACATTGATGCGCAAAATACTTTTACCCCAATTTGCCCCAATGAGTTGCCCGTTGTTGAAGGCGACTTAATCGCAGACGAACTGAACGCTCAAGCAAAATTTGCTAGCTTGCGTGTTGCTTCCCGCGACGCACATACTCCTGAAGCTCTTTGGCTCAGCGACGAAAACAATCCGCCCCTTTCCCCCATCGAAGGTCATCCTGATTTAGACATCCGTTGGCCGGCACATGCCATCATCGGTACTAAAGGCTTCGACTTCATTCCCGGTCTTGATCCTGCTGCTTATGACTTCCAAGTTTTCAAAGGTATTGAAGTTGATAAACATCCTTACGGTGCTTGCTATCATGACTTAGGCAACAAACTTTCTACCGGTGTTATTGAATACTTGCGTTGCAACGGTATCACTACTGTAATTTGTGGTGGTCTCGCTACTGATTACTGTGTAAAAAACACTGTACTACAATTACGAAACGCAGGCTTTGAAGTTATCTTGAACAAAGCTGCTTGCCGTGGCATCGCTCCCGAAACCATTGCTTCCGCTATGGAAGAAATGGAAGCTGCTGGCGTAAAATTCATCGAAAACGCGAATGAATTAGCCTAAGACAAAAACGCACTCAAAATTGGATTTTCCAAAATTGAGTGCGTTAATTTTTTATAAACTTTTTAATTAACTTCTATCAATTACTGCAACTTTACGCTCTTCCCAGAAGTTGTATTGAATGGTAGTGCAGTGATAATATTTTTCGTAACGTTCTTTGGCATCTTCGATAGCAGCAGCTTCTGCCAAATCTTCAAGACATTGTTCGTTTACAGGATAATATTTGTAAGCTTCAGCAATTAAATCTGCGCCTTTAGCATAATCTTCTGCTTTAGCAGCTTGTACAGCCAAATACTTGTTAGCATAATAACGATAAGCATTCTTGCCGAAATTATCTTTTTCTTCTTCCAGCATTGCTTCTGCTTTAGCAATAGCTTTATCGGTTTCGCCAATTTCTTCCATCAATTCAAGACTGCGATACCAAATACCACCTTTATCAGCACTGCGGAAAGGATGGTTATACGCACGACTAATAGCATGAGCATGACCAAGATAAGTAATAGCAACAGGCACGTTACCCATCAGCTTATAAATGATTTCGGAAATATCACGCAAGCAAAGCACCATATGTTCAGCTTCGCTCAAACCTTTTTCAGGAACATCCTGCAAATTAGGTTTAATATCTTTTACAGTCAAAAGTACTGCAATTGCGCCTTCAATATCGTCAAGCACGTACAGCATACGACCAACAATACTACGGCAACGCCAGTCATCATAGTCTTTTATCATACCTTCGGGTACAGGGTATTGAGATTTCGCAACCTTTTGTACGTACCCTTGCCATTCTTGCATATCCATAAAGAGTTACCTCCAATTATTAGTAGTTTTCTATATTATAACAAAAAAGCACCGCCATCGCGATGCTTTTTATTTTTTGCTATTGCATTTTTTCTTTCAACATTTGTTGAACCATACCAGGATTTGCTTTACCTTTGGACTTTTTCATAATTTGACCAACCAGGAAGCCAATGGCACGGTCTTTACCAGCTTTAAAGTCCGCAACGGATTGAGGATTTTCTGCAATGGTTTCTTCAACCAATTTCATAATTGCTCCTTCGTCGCTCACTTGTTCCAAACCAAGTTCTTTAACAAGTACTTTCGGAGCTTTGTCTTCTTTGAGCATTTCAGCAAAAACTTTTTTCGCCAGTTTACTGGAAAGCACACCCTCTTTAGTCAAGTTAACCAATTCTGCCAAATGAGCAGGAGTTACTTT
>CALCHC010000135.1 GCA_937901335.1 uncultured Phascolarctobacterium sp.
GATTTTGATTTCTGCTATGGGCTCCTTATCCGGCTTGGCTTTGGGCGTTGGCACTATGATTTCTCGCGACCTTGTTAAAAATATCTGGAAGAGTGCAAACTCTACCAATCTTCTTTGGGCGAGCCGCATTAGTGTTTTATTGGTAACCATTTGCGCAATCGTATTTGTTTTCTTCCATTTAGATAGCTCTGTTTTGGAATGGAATTACCTTTCCATGGCGCTGCGTGGTAGTGGTATTTTCCTGCCTTTGACTTTTGCAGTATTCTTCCCCGGTAAAGTGAATCGCAAGTTTGGCATTATGGCAATCATTGGCGGTATTGCAGTTGCGTGCTTGTGGAAGTACATTGCTCCCTGGAAAATTAATGGCTTGTTCCCTGCACTTGCGTGCAATTTATTGTTCCTGGTGCCGGGATTATTGGTGAAAAAAGATGAATAACTTTACTCATTTACATGTGCATACACAATTTAGCCTCCTTGATGGCGCGGCGAAGATTCCTGATTTAGTTAGCTATGCTAAAGAATTGGGGATGACTAGTCTTGCCATTACGGACCACGGCGTAATGTACGGTGCTGTTGATTTTTACCAAGAGTGTAAGAAGCAGGGCATTAAACCTATTTTAGGTTGCGAAGTTTATGTTACTACCGGTTCTCACTTGGAGCGTAACAACCGTGGCTTGTTCCACTTGATTCTCTTGGCAGAAAATTTGGAAGGCTACCATAATATAATGAAGATGGTTTCTTTGTCTCAACTTGAAGGTTTCTACTACAAACCTCGTGTGGACAAGGATATTCTGCGTGCCCATAGCAAGGGTGTAATCTGTCTTAGTGCTTGTATCGCTGGCGAATTGCCTGTGCTTATTCAACAAGGCAATATGGATGGAGCTCGTCGTTGTTTGGAAGAACACATCGAAATCTTTGGTAAAGAAAATTACTTTTTGGAAATTCAAAACCACGATTTGCCGGAAGAGCATAAAGCAAACCGTGGCTTGAAACAATTGGCAAAAGAATATGGTTTAGGTTTGGTTGCTACTAATGACTTACACTATGTTCGTCGTGAAGATGCGGAAGCGCAGGACGTGCTCTTGTGTCTGCAAACAGGTAGTACTGTGGACGAACCTAATCGTATGCGTTTCCCCAATGACCAGTTCTATTTGAAGAGCTATGAGGAAATGGCAGAGAAGTTCTCCGATTGTCCGGAGGCTCTTGCAAACACCAACATCATTGCTGAACGTTGCAATGTAGAGCTGGAATTTGGACATCTGCTTTTGCCTGAGTTTGCTGTTCCCGAAGGTTTTGATGCGGAAAGTTATTTGCACCATTTGTGCAAAGAAAGTTTAGTAAAAAAATATCCCGACGCTACTAAGGAAGTTTGGGATAGGCTTGATTTTGAATTACAAATCATCAACCAAATGGGTTACGCCTGCTACTTCCTTATAGTGTGGGATTTTATAAAATACTGTCGTGAAAATGACATTTTAGTTGGTCCTGGCCGTGGTAGTGCGGCAGGTAGTATTGTTGCTTATCTTTTAGGCATTACTAACATTGAACCCATGCGTTACGCACTGCTCTTCGAACGTTTTTTGAACCCGGAACGTGTCAGCATGCCTGATATTGATACGGACTTCTGCTATGTAAAACGTGACAAAGTTTTAGAGTATGTTGTCCGTCGTTATGGTCAAGAGCGTGTGGCACAAATCATCACCTATGGTACCTTGCAAGCGCGTGCTGCAATTCGTGACGTAGGTAGAGCGCTTGGTATGAGTTATGGTAGCGTGGATAGGGTTGCTAAGATTATTCCTAAAGAATTAGGCATTACTTTGGAAAAATCTTTAAAGGTGAGCAATGATTTGCGTGCTTTGTATGAAAGTGATCCTGAAGTTCACCGCCTCGTCGACCTTGCTAAAAGTGTAGAAGGTATGCCCCGTAACGTAGGTACTCACGCTGCCGGTGTAATCATCGCTCCTGCAGATTTGAAGGACTACGTTCCCTTGCAGCTTGGCGCGGAAGGTTCCGTCATTACCCAATACGATAAGGACAAGCTGGAAGGCCTTGGCCTTTTGAAAATGGACTTCTTGGGTCTGAGAACCTTAACCGTTATCGGTGATGCTATTCGAAATATTAAAGAAACTACCGGCGAAATCGTCGATATAGATAACATTCCCTTAGATGATAAAAAGACTTGCCAAATGCTTTGCGCAGGTGATACTTATGGTGTGTTCCAGTTGGAATCTGCCGGTATCACTCGCCTTGTTGTAGATTTGGCACCGGAAAGCTTTGAAGATTTGATTCCTCTTGTTGCCCTCTACCGTCCCGGACCTTTGGGTACTGGTATGGCAGAAGACTTTATCGCAGGCCGTCACGGCCACCGTACTGCGGAAATCCTCCATCCTTTGATGGAACCTATCTTGAAGGATACTTATGGCGTAATTCTGTATCAAGAACAAGTAATGCAAATTACTTCTGCTCTGGCAGGCTTTAGTCTTGGTCAAGCAGATATTTTGCGTCGTGCCATGGGTAAGAAGAAAGCTAAAGAGCTGGACTCCATGCGTGAAGACTTTATTCGTGGTGGTAAAGAGCTTCACAATATTCCTGAAGAACTTAGCGATAAGATTTTCTCCCTCTTGCAACACTTTGCAGGCTATGGCTTTAACAAATCTCACTCCGTAGCTTATGCTCTTGTTGCTTACCAAACTGCTTATTTGAAGGCTCATTGGCCTGCTCAATATATGGCTGCCTTTTTGGACAGCGTAATCACTGATGCTGATAAGATTAGCTGGTACATTTCCAAATGTCGCAATTCCAACATTAAGATTTTGCCACCGGATGTTAACGAAAGTGGTTCTACTTTTACTGTTATGAAGGATGGTTCCATCCGTTTCGGTTTGGCTGGTATTAAGAGTGTGGGTGAGGCAGCAGTTAGTGTAATTTTGGAAACTCGTAAGAATGATGGCGAGTTTAAAAGCTTGGTTGACTTCTGCCGTCGTGTAAGTATGCGTGTTGTTAATAAGCGCGTACTGGAAGGCTTGATTAAATGTGGCGCTATGGATTCCTTTGGTGTGAAGCGTTCCCAAATGATGGCGATTTTAGACAAAGCTGTGGAACTGGGTTCTGCTCAGCAAAAGGACGAAGCCAATGGTCAACTAGGTCTCTTTAGTGATGAAGAAGACTTTAGCGAAGTTAACGAAATCATCCTGCCCCAAATGGACGAGATGCCTGCGGAAATCATCCTTGCAAACGAAAAGGAACTGATTGGTTTTTACGTGACAGGTCATCCCTTGAACGAATACAGGGAAGTGTTGAAAAAATATACTCCCATTTACGCTTTGTATGATGAAGATACAATCAAGGATGGTCAGCAGGTAACCATTGGTGGCATTATCACAGGTTGCAATATTCGTAACACCAAGATGGGTGAAAGCATGGCGATACTTTCTTTAGAAGACCAAACTGGCAAGATTGACGTAGTTGTCTTCCCGAAAAATTATCGTACTTGCGTTAGGGATATTTTCCAAGAGAATGTTGTTTGCGTGGAAGGCAGGTACGCCGTTGACGAGCGGGAAACAAAAATTATTGCTACCAGTGTGCGCAAACTACCTAAACAAATTACGCAGGTGCGTATCGGTATTGCCGCTCATTTAGAAAATGCCTTGGTGCAACGTGAATTGAAACGCATCTTTGATAAATACAAAGGTGAGGATGAAGTTTATCTACATCTCTTAGGTTCTAAAAAAATTGTGCGTACTGATAAGAGCTTTTGGGTTGATTCTTCCAAGGTTGGCTTTAAAGAAGAAGTTAAAAAACTTTTAGGCGCAGACTGCTTTATTTAAGGCAGGAACTGGCTTGTAGACTTGAAGTAAGTACCAAAAAATGTTAGAATATCGTGAATGACTTTGTTTATATAGCACAAGGAGGCTACACATGAATATTTTAGTTTGTATTAAACAAGTTCCGGACGTTGAAAAAGTTAAATTTTGTCCGGAAACTAGAACCCTGATTCGTGAAGGCGTAGAAAACATTATGAACCCCTTCGACCGTCATGCACTGGAAGTTGCTTTGATGTTGAAGGATAAAGTTGGCGCAAAAGTTACTTGCGTTTCCATGGGCTTGCCCATCGCAGCTGACGTTTTGAAAGAAGCAATCGCTATGGGCGCTGATGATGTTGCTTTGATTAGTGACCGTGCTTTGGCTGGTTCCGATACCTTGGCTACCAGTATTGCATTGACCGGTGCAATCAAACACTTGGGTCAATTCGACCTCATCCTCTGCGGTAAACAAGCTGTTGACGGTGACACCGCTCAAGTAGGTCCGGAAATTGCTGAACATCTTGGCATTCCCCAAATCACCGGCGCATTGAAAGTTGATTTTGTTGATGACAAATTCATCGTTGAACGCGAAAACGAAAGCAGCGTACAAACTTTGGCATGTGCTGCTCCCTTGCTGGTAACTGTTACCAAAGCAGAAAAAGAACCGCGTTTTGCAAGCATCAAAGGTAAAATGAAAGCTCGTAAAACCAATGTTCCTATTTTGGGTGTTGCTGATTTAGGTCTTGACCCTGCAACTGTTGGTCTGCCTGGTTCCCCGACCCAAGTTAAGAGTGCATTCTCTCCGGAACCTCCTGTAATCAACAGTGAAATCATCAATGAAGAAGACATTGATGTAGCAGTAGATATGCTGTTCAATAAACTTGTTGAAGCTAAAATTATTACTCGCTGAGGTGAACATAGATGGCAATGATCGTAGATAAAGAAACTTGTATTGGCTGCGGTGCGTGCGCAGCTGTTTGCCCCGTTGGTGCAATTAATGTTGAAGATAAAGCAGTTATCGATGCTGATACCTGCATCAGCTGCGGTGCTTGTGTAAATGCTTGCCCCGTTGGCGCTATTTCTCCGGAAGGCGCTGTAGCTAAAAAAGAAGTTGAAAACAACCACGGTACTGACCTGTGGGTAATCACCGAATTGGAAAATGGTGAACCTGTTGGCGTTTCCTATGAATTGATTGGCGTAGCTTCCGACTTGGCAGCTAAAGCTAACGAACACTGCTGCGCAGTTCTCGTTGCTGCAGAAGCTGGCGATATTCCGCAAAAACTTATCGCTGCTGGTGCAGACAAAGTTTATGTAATCGCTGATCCTAAATTCGCTGAATACAACACTGATTTGTACACTGATGCAATCTGCCAATTGGTAGACGCTTACAAACCCAGCGCACTCCTCATTGGTGCTACTGCTGACGGTCGTGATCTTGCTCCGCGTATTGCTGCTCGCAAAATGACCGGTCTCTGCGCAGACTGCACTCAATTGGACATCGACGTAGAAAACCAAGTTGTTGAATGGACCCGTCCTGCATTGGGTGGTAACATTTTGGCAACCATTCTCTGTAAAGAAACTCGTCCGCAAATGGGTACCGTTCGTCCTAAAGTTTTCAAAGCAAAACCGATGGATGCAACTCGTACCGGCGAAGTTATTAACTTTGAACTTGCTTCCATTGCAACTTCTCCCATTGAACTGCTGAAAAAAGAAAGCGTTGTATCTTCCACTCACATGAAAATCGAAGACGCAGAAGTAATCTGCTCCGGTGGTCGTGGTATGGGCGGCGCCGACAAATTCCAAGTTTTGGAAGAATTGGCAGCTCTCTTCGAAAACGGTACTGTTGCTGGTTCCCGTGCAGCAGTTGACGAAGGTTGGGTAGGTCACTCCTCTCAAGTAGGTCAATCCGGTAAAACTGTTACTCCGAAAATTTACTTTGCTTGCGGTATCTCCGGTGCAATCCAACATTTGGCTGGTATGACTGGTTCCGATATCGTTATCGCAATCAACAAAGACGAAAACGCTCCCATCTTCAAAGCAGCTCAATATGGTATCGTTGGCGATGCTAACGTAATTCTTCCCAAATTGATTGCTAAAATCAAAGCTTACAAAGAAAACTAATCTTTACGGAGGCGCTTCCCTATGTGGAAAGTAGTTCATATTGCTCATAGTGAAGATAGTGCTAAGAAAATTAAAGATATGCTTACCGCCAACGGCTTTCTGGTTCAACTGAAAGGCGAAGGCGGTAAGAACAAAAAGGCATACGAGATTTGTGTGCCTTTTTCTGAAGCTGAAGATGCTTGTGACGTGTTGCGCGAGCACCAATTTCACGGCTAATGAACAGGTGACAGACAATGAAGAAAACAAAAATTATTTGTACTGTTGGTCCTAGCACTGATAATGTAGAACTCTTAGGAAGAATGATGCAAGCAGGCATGGACTTAGCTCGCTTTAACTTCTCCCATGGTTCTCATGAAGAACATGGCAAACGTTTGGCAATGGTTAGAGAAGCTGCTGCTAAAGTTGGCAAGGTAGTTGCTACTGTTGCAGATACAAAAGGCCCTGAAATGCGCCTGGGTATGTTTGCCAATAATAAAGTGACTTTACACGATGGTGATGAGTTCATTCTTACTACTGAAGATGTAGTAGGCGATGAACATATTGCTCACGTAAACTATGGTGGTTTACCTCAAGAAGTGCAAGTTGGCAGTATGATTTTACTGTCAGACGGTTTACTTTCTTTGAAGGTAACTGCCCTTGAAAATAATAAAATTCATACTAAGGTTGTACATGGCGGCGAAATCAGTAACCGTAAACGTGTAGCTTGTCCTGGTGTGGAACTTAAGTTGCCTTTTTTGTCCGAACAAGACAAAGCAGATATTCTCTTTGCTGTAGAAAATGATATGGATTATATTGCAGCTTCCTTCGTACAAAAGGCGGACGACGTTCTTGCTATTCGTAAGATTTTGGAAGATGCAGGTTCATCCATTGGTATTATTTCTAAAATTGAGAACGAAGCTGGCGTAAAACATATTGAAGAAATTATCAACGTATCTGATGGCATTATGGTTGCTCGTGGTGATTTGGGTGTAGAAATTCCTTCTGAGGTTGTTCCCTTGGTACAAAAGGATATCATCGCCCGTTGCAATAAGGCAGGCAAACCTGTTGTTACTGCTACTCAAATGTTGGAAAGCATGCTTCACAGCTATCGTGCTACTCGTGCGGAAGCAAGTGACATTGCTAACTCCATCTTTGATGGTACTGATTTAATTATGTTGTCCGGTGAAACTGCTTCCGGTGATTTTCCCTTTGAAGCAGTAGAAACCATGGCTAAAATTGCGAAACGTACTGAGGAAGCTCTTGATTATGTTGCCATCTTCCAAAAGAAAGGCATCAGCGAGCGTTTGAACTCTACTGACGCAATTAGTCATGCAACTGTGCAAGTTGCTCAAGAAATTAATGCAGATGCAATTTTAACAATTACTGCATCCGGTTTTACTGCAAGAATGATTGCTAAGTATAAACCTCACGCAAAAGTTGTTGCTGTATCTCATTTAGAAAAAAGCGTACGCAAAATGCAGTACTATTGGGGTGTAAAACCTTTACTGGGTCCTTACTCCGAAAATACTGACGAAATGATTGAGCAATCCCTTGAATGTGCCATCGAAAGTGGTTATATCAAAGAGGGCGATTGCGTAGTTATTACTGCAGGTGTTCCTGTAGGTAAAGTTGGTAGTACTAATTTAATTAAGGTGGTTAATGTGGGAACTAAATTATTGTGCGGTGTTGGTATTGGTAAAAAATCCGTAACCGGCAAAGTTTGTAAAGCAGTAACTACTGCTGATTTTGTAGATAAGCTGCAAAAAGGCGACGTTCTCGTCGTTGATGTACTTAATGACGAAAATGTACCTTTGGCTGCTCAAAAGGCTGCTGCCATTATTTCCGAAGAAGGCGGCTTGACTTGTACAACTGCCATCGTAGGTGTAACTTGCGGTATTCCTGTATTGGTTGGTGCAGCAGATGCAACCACTGTTTTACAGGATGGTCAAGTGGTAACTCTTGATACTTCCGGAAGCATCGTTTACGACGGAAATATTAATTTGTAATTTATTAAGGTTGGTGTAACTATGGAAGAAGTAATTGCTGATAAAGCTGTTGAATGGCAACAAATTTTAGAGCAGGCTTTTTCCATGTTGCATCGTGCAAAAGAAACAGAAGGTGACCAAGCGTTGCAACAGGTGAGCTTGTTGGGATGCGTTGGGCTAAAAACAGGAATGGTTCAAGAAGCAGAAGCCTGCTTCAAAGAACTACTTGCTGTGGATGGCTCCGATGGTTCAGCCTTCTGTTATTTAGTTTGCGTAAAAAATATGCTGATGATGGCAGCTCGCATGCGTAAAGGTGAATTGTTTACTGAATGGTTGAAGGAAGCTGAAGAAAAATTAAGCCTTACTCTTAACCAAGTGGAACAAGATAAAGCGGTAGATTTTATTATCGCGCTGACATTTATTGTTTGCGATAGAAGGTATGTTGATTCTTTAGCAGTTGTAAGAAATTTGGCTAATCAAGTCATCACTAGCATTCAAGATAAAAAATTATTGCAAGCTTTGTTCAACGAATGGACAAGCTTGATTGCCCAAATGGCTCGCAGAAATTGGAGCGAGGTTAACAGCTTTTTGCTTACTGTTCTGCTGAAGGCACTCCTGAAAAAACAAGATTTGCAAGTTTTGAAGTTGACTTTGTTGCAACTGAATATGCACTTGCAAATGTATAGTCGTTGGGATGGATTCGAAAAAGCTTTTATTACCTACAAAGAGCTGCAGTATTTTTATTTGCTCCTTTTAAAACGTGCAGGTAGAATGGAAATCGCAGAAGACTTGCGTAAGCAATACTTTGTCATTGTACTGCGTTCTATTCGTGATTGGATTGCCAATGTAGCGCGCGTAGGTATGCTTGACGATCTTGATATCATCCGTGATTGGCAGGAACTGCTTAAAAATAATTTATCCAAGAGCGTACAAACTTGGGTAGATTTATTAGTACAACTGGAAATAAACTACTGGCATCTAACCAAGCCTAAGACCAGTCGCAAACAACTGGAATACTTGGCAGATTTACTGGAACCTAATGTGGTGACAGATGAATATAGAATGATGTTGAAAGTTGTAGCGTAAAATTTTAGATATGACAAAGGCTCCGCTTAATGGCGGAGCCTTTTTTGTATGTGTGTGGTAAGTTTGTGCATTTATATTAAGATGTTTAACTACTAAGCGTTGAACATAAATAAACGATTAATTTATACTTGACTGTGTGCTGAAAGAGACATAAACTATAATAAAAAGATAAGACGTCTTATTTTTAAGTAGGGTTCTCTGAAAAAAAGATAGGAGCATAAAAATGGCTAATTTATATTGCGTACCTTTGGGGCACAGTCCCCGTAGTTTATTTTATGAAAAATTGCAAAGTGTTGGTTATGATAAGGGCGTATTGGTTTTACCAAGTCGTCTTTTGATGCATCAAGCAGAATGTGAAGCTAACATCAGAACCATTGACATAGATTTTTTGGCAAATACTATTCTGAGAGATAATGGCTACCTTGATTTAGAGCAGATTAATCGTCGCAGTCAAGAGCTGGTGATTAAAGAGTTAGTAAAGTTTTTATCTGGTCGTGACAAGCTGGAATATTTTGGCACCTTGGCAGAAAAGCCTGGTTTCATCAAAGCGCTTACTTCTTTAGTTGGGCAGCTTACTCGTAGTGGAGCTTCGGAAGTACAAATTTTGGAAGCATTGCAAAACTGGGGTAGAAGTGGCAACCAAGGACAAAAGGATTGGGAGATTAGCCAACTGTACGCTTTGTACCGTCAGTACCTGCGTGAAAATAATTGGTTCGATTTGGAGGGCAAGTACCGTCTTGCTATAAAAGTGTTGCAGGAAGATGATGTTAAGCTTCGTTGGCAAGAAGTATGCTTTAGTGACTTCTATGCTTTTGATGCCTTGCAACTGGAATTTATCAAAGCCTTGAGTAAACGCGCTAATGTTAACATTGGTTTGATGTACGAAGCGCAAAAGCCGGAAGTCTTTGCTGCTGTGGAAAATACCTACGGCGCGTTGATGAACTTTTGCCAATTGGAAAAGGTTAGCCTGCCTACCAGTGAAGCACCTAAAAATGTACGCCTTTGTCAGTTACCGGACAGAGATTTCGAAATGGCATGGGTGCTTACGGAAGTGAAACGCTTGCTCAAAAATGGTGTGGAAGCTAAAGAAATTTTGGTGACCTTCCGTGATTTTGATAACTACAATGGCTTGCGCAAGCTTGCTGATGCTTACGGAATACCTGTTTCTGTTCCGCAGGTTTCTGCTTTGAACAGACAACCTTTGTCCGAATTGGTAATACTCCTTTTGGAAGCATACTCTGATAACCGTAATGGGGCAGAGTCTTATTTTAGAATTTTAGGTTCTGGTTTGGGCAAGCTGCTCTTTAAATTAGATGGTGAAGTTACCAATAGTTGGCGACAAGAAAAATATTTCACTACCCGCTCCCAAGTGCAGTCCAAATGCCAAGAGCACTTTGACGTAGCAGGTAGTGCGTTGGCGTGCATCGATAGTGCTTTAGAAAAATTGCAAGTTTCTGCCACCGTCGTTGAATATAGTGCAGTACTGAAAGAGCTGTTGGAAGCTTTGAACATTGAGCGTGAACTTGGCCGCTTGCATAGGGAAAATAACCTTGACTACCAAGGGGTTAAGGCGTGCCTGAAAAGTAAGCAACTTATTTTGCAATGTTTGGAAAGCTTGGTGGAAGATTACCAAAACTGCAAGTTGAGTGAAGAAAAAATAAGCTTGCAGGATTTTGCTATTGCCTTGCGTGAAGCAATGCAGGATTACCAAGTAACTTTAACTGAGGGCAGAAGTGATGGCGTGCTGGTTACGGATATCATCAACGCTCAAGGTTTATCTCATAAATATGTTTATTTGTTAGGCTTGCGTGAGGGTGAATTCCCCGCAGGTAGCAGTGAAAACTGGATCTATAATGATGAAGAACGTAAGCAATTGGTTGGCGCAGGTATTGATATGCCGACGACAGCGCAATCTTATGTTGATGATGCTTACTTTTTTGCTTCTACTATCGCTCAAGCGGAAGAAAGCTTAGTACTGACTTATTATGTTGACGATAAGTCAGGAGCTTCTGCTTATGTTGGCGAGGTAGAGAAAAAGTATGGTGTAAAAACGGAAGTTGTTTTGGATAAGCAACCTGTTTCCTTAGATGAAAGCTTTAACTTGGGGAAAAAGCTACCTTGTGTTTGGGCGATGAGATATTTAGGCCCTATACCTGCGTGTATTTCTACTGTTGATCATCAGCGTAGTAGTTTTAAGGTATATAATGGTGCAATTAAAGAAGAAGCGTTGCGTTCTGAAATAGAAAGCTTTGTTGGCAATACCTTTAGTCCGTCTTCTTTAGAAGTGTACGCTCAATGTCCTTTTAGATTTTTGGGTGAGCGAGTGTGGAAGCAAAGAGAGTTTGTTGAAAAAGAAGAGCTTGCTGCTCCTGCCGATGAAGGAAGTTTATTGCATGCCACTTTGGCAAAATTTTTAGGTAAGCATTTGCGAGAAAAGTTACCTAAGTATGAATTTGCTGTTCTATGGGAAGAACTTAAAGGTGATTTTGAAGCAGTATGCACTGAATTTATTGCTAATGGCACTTTGGAGCAAAACGAATTGTGGCAGGCAGAACAAGGTCGTTTACTGAACACTTTGCGCAGATGGTTACGTTATGAGTACGATTTACAAGAAGTGTGGGATTTTGTACCCTGCGCTGTGGAATGGGACTTTAGCAGTAAAAATGGTAAGCCTTTGCGTTTAAGTTTACCAAGCGGTAAAAAGTTTGCCATTATGGGACGACTTGACCGCATTGATGCTAATGGTGATAAAGTTTTTGTTACTGATTACAAGCTTTCCGGTACGCCTGCAGGTAGCGATTTGCCGGCTGGTATTGATTTGCAGTTGCCAGTTTATCTTTTGGCTGCTAGTGAATTATATGGCAAGGAAGTTGCCGGTGGCGGTTACTTGTCCTTGAAAGCAGGAGAACGCAAAGCTACCGTGAAACTGGATGATACTGTGGACTTCCCCTTCAACAAAAGAAGTGTCGATTATTTTAAAGATGCTGAAGATAAATGGAGGGCTTTTAGGGAATTTAGCACTAAGCTTTTAGAAGATTATGTGCAAGGGATTTATGATGGCGATTTCAGAGTAGAGCCTAAGAAAAAATGTAGTCCTTATTGTCCTCTGAAAGATATTTGCCGTTTGAGCATTGTTAACCAAGGAGGTGAAGCTGATGAGTAATTTTACAGATCAACAATTAAAAGCTATTACTACCATTGATAACAATGTTGCTGTAAGTGCAGGTGCAGGTAGCGGTAAAACTCGCGTGCTTGTAGAACGCTTTTTACATATTTTGGAACAAGGCAAAAATGTTAGTCCTAAAGAAATTTTAGCCATCACCTTCACCCGCAAGGCTGCAGGGGAAATGAAAGAACGTGTGCGTACTTCAATGGAAGATAGGCTTGCCGCTGATGTGAATGGTTTTTGGAAGAACCATCTTCAAGAATTGGAACGCGCGCAAATTACTACAATCCATGGTTTTTGCAATAGACTTCTTAAAGAAAATCCTGTAGAAACTGGTCTTGACCCTGCCTTTAAATTGGCAGAGGAGTTCGAGGGAGAAGAGTATCTGCAAACTTGTTTGTTAGACTTTGTTCGCCAAGGTTTAAAGAAACAACAGCAAGAGCTTATTGTATTGACTAATGCTTACGGCATCAACGGAACTTTGAACCAGTTGCAAAGTTTAGTACAAGAAATGGATGATATCATCGCTTTTGGAGATTTGACAACTGCGTACCAAAAGACTTTGGATGATGAGCCTGCGGCTAAGGCAAGACTGTGCAATATAATAGAAGAATTTTCTCAACGCAATGATTTAGGTAAAACTAAAACTGCGGAAGCAGTGGCGTTGCTGAAAGAAAATCTCCACGATGTACTGGATGGTATTAAAAAGGAAGCTACTGATTTTACCGCTTATGATACTTATTTGGGTAAGCTGCGTAGCTCTGCCAAAATTAAGGAGCAACTTGAAGAAATTAGAAGCTTGAAAGCAAGCTTGCTTAATCTTGATGTAGATAGGGCAGCGTTACCTTTAGTCGAAGCTTGGCAAAAGGTGTTACAAGATTTTACGGCTTACTACCGTGCTCGTAAAAGTGAAGACGATTTCTTGACTTACGATGATTTGGAAGAGCTTGCTGTAAAACTACTCAAAGAGAATGAGGAAGTTCGTCATAGATATCAAAAGAAGTATCGCTACCTGATGGTGGATGAGTTCCAAGATACTAATGACAGACAAAAGCAATTAATCTATCTTTTATGTGGTGATGATGCTACTAATTTGCAAGGTCGCAAGTTATTCGTGGTAGGTGATCCCAAACAATCCATTTATCGTTTCCGCGGGGCAGATGTTAGCGTATTTGCAGAAGTGCGCCAAGCGATTAAGGCGCAGGGCGGTGTGGACATCACTTTGCCGGATAACTTCCGTACTGTAGATAAAATACTGGAAGCTTGTAACGAAGTGTTCGAAGAATTACTTGGTACTGACGAAAAGCAGGATGTGTTCTTTGAACCGCTCATTCCTCATAATACTAGCGAGAACAAGCCTGTTTTATTGCAAGTGCCTTACGATAAAAATACTAAGGATAAAGCTCGACAGTTGGAAGCGGAAGCAGTGGCTCGTCATATAAAAGAGCTGCACCAACAAGGAAAAGCTTATGGTGGAATGGCAATTCTGCTTAGCGCCATGACAGCCTGCAATGTTATGACGGAAGCTTTGGAAAAGGCTAAGATTCCTTACCAAATAGTAGATGGCAAAGGCTTTTACGAAAGACAAGAAGTTTTAGACTTTCTTCATTTGCTGACAGTACTGCAAAATAGAGAGCGTAGTCTGGAATTAGCAGGTGTATTGCGCTCACCTTATTTTGGTATTAGTGATGAAATTATCACTAAAATGTTCCTGATAGTAAATGCTGAACGACGTTCTTTGTGGGATGTGTTGATGGATTTTGACGTTACTTCTATCAAAGAACCACACGCTTGCCTTGTAGAATTTGCAAGAAATAATTTGGCTTATCTGCGAAATGTGGCGTCACTTTTGGCTTTGCCGGAGCTGCTAGAAAAAATTATGCGAGTATTACGTTTGGAAGCAGTAATGTATTTGCAGGAAAATGGCATTGCAAAATTTGCTAACGTGAAAAAACTTATTGGTTTGGCACAGGAACATTGTGCTTCTAAACAAGGAACGCTCACTTCTTGGTTGGAATATGTTGCTGCTTTGCGCAAGGCGCAAGCTCGTGAAACAGCAGCCAATGTACACGCAGCAGATGCTGTAACTATTATGACCATTCATAAATCCAAAGGTTTGGAATTTGATACTGTTTACTTGCCCATGCTTGATAGACGTGGCGCTTCTGATGTAAGTATTGTTAAATTTCACAAGCAGTTAGGTTTGGGTGTAAAGGCTGTCCTTGATAATGGCGAGACCGTTGAAAGCAGTGTATTATCCAAAATTAAAGATGAAGATAAAAAGCTGCAAAAGGCTGAAAAGCAACGTCAACTTTATGTGGCTATGACTAGGGCGAAAAATAGATTGGTTATGTCCGGTGCCTTCAATGAAGAAGGCGATAGCAATGCGGATAACTGGTTTAACGATTTGCGTGGTATTTTGCAAGATAGCGATAACGTGGAAAATGTTATCGTGGATATGCGAGAGGAAAGTCTTGAACCAAAAGTTGTTGAAGAAGATCTTGATTATGGTATTCCCAATGACGAATTACTTGAAGATTTGGCAAGTTATTGTGCTAGTGGTAAAAATTATTTTTCGCCATCTTCTTTGCAAACCTATCTCCATTGCGAGCGTCAATACTTCTATCAACAAGAAGGCTTGCCTGCACTCGAAGGTGAGGGCGAGGGTGGAGGAGAGCTTCCACCTCATGCCATTGGTAGCATTGTGCACAAAGCCTTGGAACTTTACGATGGGAAGGATTTAGAAGTTGCTTTCAACAAGGCTGTAGAAGAATTTACTCCGGGGAATGTAAGTGGCACTGCTAAAGCAAAGCAAATGCTGGAAAACTATGTTGCCAGTGATTTGTATAAGGCTTTGCCTAAAAATAAGCTTAAAGAAATGCAATTTGCCCTGCCTGTTGACGACTTGCTTGTTAGTGGTGTCGTTGACTGCGTAGTGGAAACTGCTGACGGTTTGCTTCTGGTAGATTATAAAACCGGTCGCCCGCCTAAACAGGATGAGGTTAAAGTAGGCTATGCTTATCAACTGGCAATTTATAAATACGCTGTTGAAAAGCTTTTGAACAAAAAGGTTATTGAAGCAAAACTACACTTCTTGCAAAATTTAAGCGAGTGGAGCATGCCTATGGATAAGGATTATCTTGATGCTTCTCTTGCTCTTTGCAATGAAATTCGTAGCAAGGCTAAGGAAGAAGATTTTACTTGTAACCTTGCCAATTGCAAATATTGTCCGTATAATTATCTATGTCCGCAAAAATGAAGTGAGGGGTAATATATGGAAAAATTTGAAATGTGGGATTTCATCTGCGTTGGAACAATTCTTTTTAGTCTGTGGATGAATACCTATGGCTTGAAGATGTGCCGCGAAGCTAATAAAGATGGCTTCAATGAAAAAAGCATACGCAACAAAGCGTGGGGTGCTGGTGTTGCAGCAGCTTTGTATTTAATTGTTAGGTTCTTTGGTTAATTTAGGGCAGGTACGCGCGAGAGTGCGTACCTGTTTTTTATTGCATGTGAAAATTTTAAATTAAAAATAATAAAAGCGTTAGAAGCACTTTGATTTTAGAGTGTTTCTAACGCTTTTTTGATATAGAAATAGTTGAAAAATAAGAGTGTACAAAAAAGTAAACCTTTTTGTACACCAGTTATAAGTAAATATTAACACAACTTTTACAAAAAAACCATAGTTGATTTTGTATACATGAGTTTTCTTTAAATTAAAAACGAATGTGCAAAAAAGTTTACTTTTTTGTACACTCTTATTTTTCAACTATTTCTATAT
>CALCHC010000136.1 GCA_937901335.1 uncultured Phascolarctobacterium sp.
TTGCACTGGCTCCAGCAGTGTTCTTCGTAACTTTCCTGGCAAGCTTCCGTGGTTATTTGCAAGGTTGGCAAATTATGACACCTACTGCTGTCTCTGAAGTTGTAGAACAGCTTATGCGCGTAATTACTATGCTTGTTTTTGCGGATATGTTCTTGCCTTATGGTTTGGCATACGCTGCAGGCGGTGCAAGTATGGGTGCTGGCGTAGGTGCTTTCTGTGCTTTGATTGTGCTTGTTTGGTTCTACGCTCGTTTGAAACGTAAGTTCCAAGAAGAAATTAACGCCCAAGACGACAGTGCTCTTGTTGAACCTGCAGGTAGCATTATCAAACGCTTGTTGAAACTGGCGTTGCCTGTTTCTTTGTCCAGCTTGATGCTTCCTATTGGTGCGAACCTTGACCTTTTAATCGTTCCTCAACGTTTGGAAGTAGCAGGCTTTGACGTGCGTGTTGCTACTGAATTTTTCGGCTATCTTACTGGTATGGCAGTGCCTCTCGTAAATTTGGCTACTATTTTTACGGCGGCAATGACAATTAGTTTAGTGCCTGCCATTTCTGAATCTAGAGCTTTAGAAGATTTTGCTGCCATTCGCGACAAGATTCGTATTGGCTTTAGGGTAGCGATGATTATTAGCTTCCCCTGCTTTGTAGGTTTATTCTTCTTGGCAGAAAAGGTTGCTGCTTTAATTTACAATGCTCCCGGCGCAGCAGGTGCTATCCAAACTATGAGTGCAGGCATTTTGTTCTTAGGCTTGCACCAAATCAGTACAGGCATTTTGCAAGGCTTGAAGCATACTGCTATTCCTGTAATCAATATGGTGATTGCAGGTGTAGTTAAAGTTGTGCTTAGCTGGTGGCTAACCGCTATTCCTGAACTGGGAGTAAAAGGTGCAGCTCTGGCTACGGTGGCAGATTTTGCTGTGGCGGCGCTTATCAATATGGTTTTCATTTACAAATTCACAGGCTTCTGCATGACCTTTGGTAGTGTGGCGAAACCTTTGCTTGCTTCTACTATTATGGGTGGTGTAATTTTCGTAGTGCTCCATTTTACAGAAAATCTTGGAGCGTGGGCGATACTCTTCGCTATGGCGGCAGCAGTTCCTACTTATGCTGTGTCCCTTTTGGCTTGTGGTGGTTTGCGTGAAGAAGATTTGGAACGCATTCCCTTCATTGGTCGCAGAATTTTAGCGTTGGGTAAACGTATTGGAATATTTTAAGAAACAAAAAGAGCGTTAATCTGAAAAGATTAACGCTCTTACTTTTTTAGTAGCTAATTATTTGCCGAGAATCATAGCGGTCAAATCCATGGGATCAACAATTTTGCCGTCTTTGTAAACGCGCATGTTGCCGCTTGCGATTTCGTCGATGAGGATTACTTCATCATTGTTGTAGCCAAATTCGAATTTGATGTCATAAAGGTCAAGACCTTTTTTAGCCAATTCGTCAGCTACGATGCGAGTGATTTTCAAGGTTTGAGCTTTCATGCTTTCGAACATTTCACGGCTCATAACACCCAATGCTTCCAAACCTTCGCAGGTTACCAGCGGGTCACCTTTTGCGTCGTTTTTGAAGGTGCATTCTACATAGCCGCCGGGGAGTTCGGTGCCGTCAGCAATGTAATCGCCATAACGACGGATGAAGCTGCCGGTTGCTTTCAAGCGGCAGATAACTTCCAAGCCTTTGCCGAAAACTTTTGCAGGAAGAACTTCCATGGTAGCTTCTTCAACGTTAGCAGCTACATAGTGGGTTTTAATACCAGCTTCTTTGAGAACTTCGAAGAAGAGGATAGAAGTTTCCAAGTTTGCTCTGCCGATACCTTCGATGGTCAGGCCAACAGTGTTTTCGCCCGGATCAAAAACGCCGTCTTTGCCGGTGCAATCATCTTTAAATTTCAACAGTACGTTACCGTTTTCCAATTGGTAAACGTCTTTGGTTTTGCCAGAATAAAGTTTTTCCATTTAACACAACTTCCTTTCGTTGTTTTATAAAACTGTTCCATAGAAATATTACCACAAAGTTTTTTATAGCTCAACAATTTTTTGTCTGATGTTATTCGGAATTTTTCAGAGAATGTTCGGATTTTCAAAAACTGTTTACAACTTAAAATGTGAAAATATTATATAATATGGGTAGGATATAAAGGAGGCTTGATATTATGTTGAAAAAGGCCGTTTATAATAGAGAAGATTTTTTGAAGCTTAACAATCTGCCGCAACGTTTGCGTATTTGGGCAGAAGATACCGAACTGGAAGATTTTGTTCGTGATGAAGCGTTCTATCACAGAGATTTGCCTCGCAAAGCGCCAATGGCGTTGGAACCTTTGAAGGTTGCTGTAATTGGTAGCGGTCCAGCAGGTTTAGGTTGTGCTGACCAATTGCGTAGGCTTGGCTACGATGTGACTGTCTTCGAGCGTGACGATAGACCCGGCGGACTTTTAATGTACGGTGTTCCTAATATTAAATTGCCTAAAGATTTGTTGATGGAAAAGATTATGGACTTAAAAGCGCAAGGCGTAAAGTTCGAGCTTAATTGGGAACTGAATTCTCCCGAAGATTTTGAGAAACTGCAAAAAGATTTTGCTGCTGTGGTTTTGTGCGTGGGTGGTCGCAAGGCTAAAGGTTTGCCCGGCATCCAAGTTGATAACAAGCAAATCTACCACGCAAAAGATTTCTTAACCGAAGTTACCAAGGATATGCTTAACGGAACCGAATTGGCTAATCTGAAAGATAAAGACGTAGTAATCATTGGTGGCGGCGATACCGGTGTGGATTGTGCGGCTATTGCTCTTGCTCAAGGTGCGAGAACTGTTCACCAACTGGAAATGCAAGAATGTGATGCAACTGCCAACAGTGTGAGAGACAATTTGTGTAACATAGTTATTGGCGATTATACCATCTCTTATGGAACCATGATGAAACGCTTGCTTCGTGACGAAGAAGGCAAGTTGAAAGCTGTGGAAATTGCCCAAGTTGAATGGCGCAGTGAGAGAAGCGGTGCTTTGCCTGATGCAATGGAAGTTCTCGGTAGTGAAAAGCTTTTGCGAGCACAAGTGCTGATTCTTGCTCTTGGATTTAGCGGTCCGGAAGATGAAATCTTTGAAGCTTGCGGCGTGAAACGTTCCCCGGCAGGAATGCTTGCTGATGGCGGCGAATACTTTACCACCAGTAAAGAAGGCGTTTTCGCTGCTGGTGACGCTCGTCGTGGAAGTGGCATTGTGGCGTGGGCTTTCACCGAAGGTCGCAACGCTGCCATGAAATGTGCAGAATACTTGCGTAGATAAAAGCTGTTGGAGGGAAGGGTATGGCGATTAGATTAAATGAAGATAAAGAACTTGTGGCACGTATCCGTGAAGGATTGAAAATGAAAGACGGTTATTGTCCCTGCCGCTTAGAAAAAACAGAAGACAATAAGTGTATGTGTAAGGAGTTTAGGGATCAAATAGCGGACCCGAACTTTGAAGGGTATTGTCACTGTTTGTTATATTACAAAGAAAAATAAATAAGAATTTAAAGCCGTCTGTAACCAGTACAGACGGCTTTTTTGACATAACAGCGTCCTTCGTGTTAAAATCAATAGGTTATAATAGGAGGATAGTTATGTTATCTAAAAAATTGCAACACTGCTTAGGCATACTGCTTTGCATTATGTTGGCAGTACCTTTTTTGGTAGGCTTTGATAAAGCTAAAACCGTTACTGTAATTAGTGATGAGATTACTTACGTTGAACAAAACGTACCTATGAATGTGGAATACATTTATGATGAAAAAGTTGCCAAGGGCATCGACACTGTAGAAGTAGAAGGTAAAGTTGGTAGAGAACGCATTGTCTATAAAACTGTTACTGCTGCAGATGGTAGCACCAAAGCTCAAGTGATTAACCGTGAATGTTTGGCGGCACCTGTAACTAAAGTTGTACGCGTGGGTACGGCTCCTAGTGTAAAAACTAAGGATGGCTTTAAACGCTATAAAAAGAAAATGACCGTACAAGCTACTGCTTACTGGACTCATGATCCTGTAGACGCAAGCGGTACTGGTATTGCTTATGATGGTACTCCGGCAGTTCCCTATAAAACTATCGCCGTAGATCCCAGAGTTATTCCTCTGCAATCCCAAGTTTATATTCCTGGCATTGGCCAAGTTAGAGCTAACGACACCGGCAGTGCTATTAAAGGCAAGATTATTGACATTGCTATGGATAGCCGTAACGCTGCTTGGGACTGGGGCAGACGTAACATCGAAATTTATATTTTAGACGAAAAGTAATTTAGAAGTGAGGAACAAACTTTGCTGAAAGAAGTTCTTGTTGTAGAAGGCAAAATGGATACTGTTGCCATTAAAAAGGCATTGGAAGCAGACACCATTGAAACTGGTGGCTTTACTCTTGCTCCCCATACCTTGCGTCAAATTGCAGCTGCTTACGAAAAACGTGGTATCATCATTTTGACTGATCCTGATGGCGCAGGCGAGCGTATTCGCAAATTTTTGACAGAGCGTTTTCCTAACGCAGGTCAAGCCTTTATTCCTAAAGTGCAAGCTACTGCTAACAATGATGTTGGCATCGAGCAGGCTCAGCCGGAAGCAATCTTGGCAGCGCTGGCGAAAGTTCGTCATCATGAATATAAGCCCAACCAAGAATTTACCATGCAAGATTTGTTTAAGAACGATTTGAACGGAAGCGAAGCAGCAGTTGCTCGTCGTGATGCTCTTGGCGCAGAACTGGGCATTGGCTACGGTAATGCTAAACGCTTTTTGGAACGCTTAAATCATTATGGCGTAACTCGCGCTGAATTTGAAGCCGCATTGGCGAAGATAGGAGAATAAATTTATGCAGCATCCCGTAATTGCATCTCCCCAAGTTACGAATCACATCCTGCACAAGTTTAAATTGCGTGCGGATAAAAAATTGGGGCAAAACTTTTTGATTGATGAAGATATTGTTCGTCGCATTGTGGAAGCGGCAGAACTTACGACCGAGGACACTGTTTTGGAAGTTGGCCCCGGTATTGGCACACTTACCCAAGGCTTGGCAGAAAGTGGTGCTCAAGTAGTAGCCGTAGAATTGGATAAACGCTTACTTCCCGTACTGGATACTACCCTCGAAGGCTACGACAATGTACGCATTGTACCCGGCGATATTTTAAAAGTAGATATTATGAAAGAAGTTGGCTTTGAAAATTTCAAATGCTGCGCTAACTTGCCTTATTATATTACAACTCCCATTATTTTTGCGATTTTGGAAAAACGCTTGCCCATGGAACGCCTTGTTGTTATGGTGCAAAAAGAAGTGGCAGAACGTATGGCGGCGAAACCCGGTGGTCGTGATTATGGTGCGCTTTCCGTAGCAATTCAATATTACACTGAACCGGAAATTGCTTTCATCGTACCGCCTACTAGCTTTATTCCTGCTCCTGCAGTAGATAGTGCAGTAATCGTGTGCAAACGCAGGGCGAAACCTCCTGTGGAAGTTTGTGATGAAGAGCTGTTCTTTAGAGTTGTAAAAGCTGCGTTTTCTCTGCGTAGGAAAATGCTCAACAATGCACTGAAGAATATGGGCATCAACGGTGAAAAGGTTGCACAATGGTGCGAACTTGCCGGCATTGACGGCAAACGTCGTGGCGAAACTTTAACTTTGGAAGATTTCGCAGCCTTGACAAATACTTTTAATCAAATTAAATAAAAGTAAAAATTTTATGATGACATAGAGACTGGCTTTGCCAGTCTCTTTTTTAATCGTTGTGTTTAAATTTTAGATTAAAGGAATTTGTATATAATTTGTGAAATAATTGATATAATGCTAACGTCTATATTTATATACTTAAAAAGAGAAAATTTTTGAGAGGTGTAATATTATGAAAAAACATTTATTGGCTTTGAGCGCAGCTGCAGTTTTGCTCGCTCCTAACGCTGTAGGTGCAGAAGGCTTCTCCATCAACGAATGGTCCGCAGAAGGCTTCGCAATGGGCGGTGCTCGTATGTTTGCTGAAAACGACGCAGCTAACATGGCTTACAACCCTGCTTCCTTGACCAAAATTAAAGGTGAAGTTGCTAAAATTTCTGCAACTTACATCAGCCCGCACGGTAAATATAAGGTTAATCCTACTGATACTGGCAAAGGCATGGCTTACAAATATGGTGTGCCGACTGAAGGGCATAACAGAGTTCATCCCGCTTGGGCTCCTGGCATGTACTATGCAAAAAAATTGAACGAAAAAGAATATATTGGTTTTGGCTCCTATGCTCGTTTTGGTAACTCCTGTCAATTTGAACCTGGCTCTTTCCCTGGTTTTAACAATACTAGTTCTAAAGTTAATGGTA
>CALCHC010000137.1 GCA_937901335.1 uncultured Phascolarctobacterium sp.
ATCATACCATTATATATTTTACGATTTTTGTCCGCTTTTTTACCAATATATTTTTTATATCTTTCATCTTCTACATAACCATATAATTTAAACATAGTATCACTTCCTTTTATTATATTTTTTTAGCTTGAATGCCCCATTTTATCTCATAAGAAGAAAACTCATATTGATGTTAAAAGGTATGCTTTGTTTGGAGGAATTTTCTTGAAAAACTCGAAAAAGATATCGAAGATGGATGTAACCAATATATCTCTATTGAAGCACTTAAAAAACTGTATGAAGAGGAAACCGGGCATACATCAACTGTGCACAAGTATTATGTTTTGAGATGGAATGAGCCGAGCAATTTGATCCCTGCACATCTTTATAAAGATGGTTTGCGACACATTCATCCGGATTCCGATCAGGCGAGAACTATTACTGTGCGTGAAGCAGCCCGATTGCAAACCTTCCCTGATGACTACGTTTTTATCGGTAGCCAGATGGATCAGTATAAAATGATTGGAAATGCAGTTCCGCCAAAACTAGCTAAAGCAATAGGAAACGCAATTTTTGAATTATTGGGGGAAGCAAAAAAGCAGTCAGTGATATTTACAACAGAGAATTATAATATAAAATTTTAAATAAAAATCGAGAATGCACCTGCATTCCCGATTTTTATTTTATTATTTTACAAGTGCTTCAATGGCTTCTGCTACAGCACCACTGCCCCCTGCTTCCACAGTTGCACCAAAATCATTCACATCGTCAGCACTGATGCCACCCACTTTGTCTTTAAGTTCAAGCAGCATACGTTCTGCTGTTTTCTTACCGACACCAGGGAGCTTCACCAGTACCTTCATATCTTTACTTTGTACTGCCAAATAGAAGGCATCAGGCTTAACGGCAGATAAAATACCAAGCGCCATTTTAGGGCCAACGCCACTGACAGTTAAAAGCAATTCAAACAAATCATAATACTCTTGGCTCAAAAAACCGTAGAGCAAAATTGCATCTTCACGCACCGCAGTATGTACGTGCACGCGTACTTCTTTACCTAAACTAAGCTGAGCCAAATGAGCGGCAGGCATAAATACACGATAACCTACGCCACCTGCAGTATCCAATATGCAGTTATCTGTTGCCAAATGAGCAACAATACCTTTAAGCGCACCTATCATTTATACCAACTCCTGCCATCTTCTTGTTGCTGCAGTATGCAGCCCGCAGATTGCAACTGCCAAAGCATCGGCAACATCGTCCGGTTTAGGCTTTTGCCTAATGTTCAGCAAATGCTGCACCATAAATGTTACCTGCTCTTTTGTAGCACTACCAGTGCCAACTACTGCCAGTTTAATCTGCATGGGGGTAAATTCTAAAATGGGAAGATTCTTATTGGCTGCAGCCAAAAGCACTACGCCCCTCGCCTGTCCTACAGGAATTGCAGTAGTAACGTTGCGATTGAAGAACAACTTTTCAATGCTCATAATATCAGGTTTATAAGTGTCAATCAGCACGCTGATTTCTTCATAAATCTTCTTCAAGCGCAGCTCCGGTGCCATATCCTTATCAGTAAACACCGCCCCAAAATGAATGGGCTTCAGTTTATTTCCTGTTAAATCTACAATACCGTAACCACAAATGGCGGTACCAGGGTCAATGCCAATAGCAATCATTTAAATCTCCCTTATAGTGAAAAAGCAGGCAAAGTTACTTGCCTGCTTAGTGGAAAGCTTCTTATTCTTCTTCCGGCAAGTCAGCGTTGGTATAAACGTCTTGCACGTCGTCCAAATCATCAAAAGCGTCCAACATTTTTTGCATTTTTACTGCATCGTCGCCGCTCAATTCAGTCATGGTATCGGGAACCATGGTGATTTCGGACACTTCAACTTCGATATTGTTGTCAGCCAAAGCTTTTTCTACATCGTCAAAAGCAGCAGGATCAGTTACAACTTCAAAGCATTCTTCTTCAACTTTAATGTCTTCTGCACCAGCTTCGAGAGCAATCATCATCAGATCGTCTTCTTCAACGCCGGTTTCTTTGCTAATTACGAAGATACCTTTTTCTTGGAACATGTAGCCTACGCAACCAGTTGCACCCATGTTGCCGCCGTATTTAGAGAATACGTGACGAACATCTGCAGCGGTACGGTTACGGTTATCGGAAAGTGCGCTAACCATAACAGCGATACCAGCGGGACCATAACCTTCATAAGTGATTTGTTCCCAGTTGCTGCCGTCTTGAGCACCGGTACCTTTGTCGATTGCACGTTTAATATTATCTTTAGGAATGTTGTTAGCTTTTGCTTTGGACAGAGCCAATTTCAATTTCATATTACCGGTAGGGTCAGCACCGCCCATACGAACAGCAATGGTAATTTCGCGAGCAATTTTAGTTGCAATTTTACCGAACGCAGCGTCTGCTTTACCTTTTTTATGTTTAATATTGGCCCATTTAGAATGTCCTGACATACTTGAATTCCTCCAAACTTAACTCTATCTTAGTGTTTTAAATATTTACCGTAATATTATACTACGCAAGACCGCTTTTTACAAGAAAAAGCTCCCTCAAAAATTTGAGAGAGCTTATAAAATCAGCTAAACATCTAGATTAATTTTTAGCTAAAAGTTTTTGAAGCATCGCCTTCATTTCTACCATTTCGGCTTTCATTGCCTCGTTTTCTGCCTTAACCGCAGTTACTTCTTGGATAAGTTCACGTTTGCTCATTTTAGCAAAACCATTAGGTTTGTCGAGACCAATGGACACGCCAACGTTAACCATGTTTTCTCCATTACCCATAGTACCACCTAAACTGAACATTAATTTTTCATCAGGACGATAGAAGGCACCAAGAGCTGCTGCGTTTTCTCCGGAATAATTGCCCATACCTACGGAGAAGGTCAATTTATCGTCAGGGTCATATTCTAAAGGATGAAGTGCTGCCAAAGCTGCTGCCCCTGCACCTACTTTATCAAGTCTGGTGTTTGTTCTGTCTAAACGATGGTTAAGACCGGCAACTGCAGCATTTGTTTCTGTAGTAAGATTGTCTACAGCTTGGTAAGCAGCATAAAGTTGGCTACCATTTACAGCGTCTGTAGAAGTTGCACTAACTTGACCTGCTGCAACTTTTTGAAGTTGACGGTAGAGCATTTTAGGATTAGAAGAACTTGCTTCAAAAGCACTGCTTGTAGTTTCACCACCAAAGCTAGCAGCTACAACTACATTTTGATTATTTGCATCTCCACCAGCAAAATCATATTCTAAACCACCAATAGTTGCTCCATTAACACTTGTAACAATATCAGTTGCTGATTCAGCACCGAGTGCCAAATCGCCTACTCTACTTGCAACTGCGTTATGCCCAATGGCAGTAGCTCTGTTATCAAGAGCTTTTGCATTTTTACCATACGCTACTGAACATTTGCCTGTTGCAACAGCTTCTCTACCTACTGCTGTTGCACTGTATCCATCTGCAGTACTATCTGCTACAGCTAAAAAGCCAATTGCTATATCACCATGCTTATTACTTTCAGCATCATAACCCATAGAAATTGAAGCTCCACCACTAGCATTTGCAAGTGTACCCAAGGAAATAGCATTACTTGCATTTACAACACTACTTGCACCTATTGCTACACCACCATTTGAAGTTGCATTACTACCAATAGCTAAACTATTTGTTCCTACTGCATTAGAATTAAAACCAACCGCAACACTACTGGAACCACTTGCATTGGATTGTTTGCCATAGGCAGCAGCGTTACTATTGGCTTGTGCTCTTTCACCAATAGCAGTAGCGCCTAATGCATCATTGGTTTTGGCTTCAAATCCAACAGCAATACTGCAAATACCATTACTTACAGTATTTTCGCCAATAGCAATTGCGTGACTAGCAGTTGCATTATTTTCTACTGTCGCCGCCCAAACATTACCAGTAATTACAAAAGCCATTAACGCACCAAGAACCAAACCTCTTTGCATAATTTTACCAGACATAAAATACCACCCTTTCATTAGATAATACCGTACAACAAGAGCTATTGAGGATAACTCCTTTGTTAGCGACAGTATAGCACTAATATTTATTCAGGTTGTGATGGAATTAAGTGGTGTTTTCCACTTGTTTGTGAATAGTATAGAAAGCAAAAAATCCTGAAATTGAAACATTTTCCAATTTCAGGATTTTATTTTTTATCAGCTATTAAGTTTTTACAACGCTTCTTTGAAAACACTGCCACCAATGAATTCACGCAAGAGAGAGTTATTGGGAATAACATCGTCTTCCATGCTCTTAACATTCTTCAAAAGTCGGAGCAAGCGTCTGGCAATCATATAAGGCTTGCCAGCTTCACGAGGTACTGCTTCAAGCAAAGGCTCTGCGTACTTTTTAATAACAGCCATTTCGTAGATAAGATTGGTGTTCATAATCACATCAGCACTGCATTGGAAGGGAAAGATGTATTTTTCTTCGCCTTCACGCACATCAGGCCAACGTCTTAAAGTTTCCAATGCATCGTGGCTGCGGAACTGACTATCCCTCACAATACGACGGAGCAAGCGCACGTCAGTAGTGTTGATGCGATTGTAGTTATCAAATGCCAACGGAATCAGAGCGCTGACATAAATCTTAATCTTATTTTCCGCAGGGATTGCAGCAGTCAGCTTATCGTTCAAACCATGAATACCTTCTACCAAAAGAACGGAGTTTTCCGTAAGCTGCAATTCGTTCCCACGGTATTCACGCAGTCCGGTTTGGAAGTTGTACTTAGGAACTTTAACTCTTTCACCGTTCAACAAACGCTTTAAGTGAGCATTGAATAATTCCAAATCAATGGCATCCACAGTTTCGAAGTCGTAATCACCATTGGGTTTGCGAGGAGTGTCCACACGATTCACATAGTAATCGTCCATAGAAATAGGTATGGGACGAATACCATTTACCGCAAGTTGAATGCTAATGCGTTGTGTAGAACTGGTCTTGCCGGAAGATGACGGACCTGCAATAAGAACGAGCTTAATCTTGTCGCGATGCTTAGCAATTTCGTCTGCAATGGCAGCAAACTTTTTCTCTTGAAGAGCTTCTGCCATTTGGATAATCTTATCAGCAACACCTTGATCAATATAATTGTTCAGCTTGGCAATGGTATCGCACTTAATGCGTTCTGCCCACTCTTCACTTTCACGAAAGGCAGCGTTTAATTTTGTTAAATCTTTAAAATTAACAAGCTCTTTCCAATCGCTAAAGTTAGGATAATCAAGGATAATGCCTTCTTCGAAGGGCATCAGTTTAAAATCGGTAATGTAACCTGCATTGGGGCACAATGCACCAAGCATTAAACCATCTTCATCCTTCAAAGGTGCTTTTTCTTCTACCAGCTTGCGCATTTCTGCTTCGATAAGCTTCAAGGCTTTGGCACTAAGTTTATTTTCGCCTTTGAACACGCAATGAAGCGCACTACCCAAAGTGTTATGCACTTCTACCTCTACATCAGGGTACAGCTTTTTAGAAGTTACGATAAAGAGGAAGAGCAAACTGCGCACATAAACGCGCATTCCATCTTCGCCTTTAAGTTCGATAAAATCTACTGTACCATCTTCTTGTAACGGTGCTTGTAAATCTATGGTTTCCCCATTGAAAACGCCTTCAACGATGGGAGTTGCAAACTCTTTTGCAAATTCTTCAGCAAGAGAAAGCAAGGTGCTTCCTTTGGGAACTTGGCGGATTTCTCCGTTGTATAAAGTTAAAGTAATCATTAACTTCACCAACTTTCAAAAAATGTTTATTCCTCGAAAGCTTTCCATGCAGCCAACACTTTCGCTGCCATACCTTTAATTTTTCTCACAGGCACTGCGCACACAGCGATACGTACACCTGCAGCCAGAGGAACAGCAAAAATATTTTCTTCGTGCAATTTTTCGCAGATTGCATCAGGATTTTTAGCAGGAATAGACAGGAAGAAACCCGCTACATAAGGCAGCATGGGCAAACCACATTCTTTAGCTTCTTGAGTAAAGATATCAGCACGAGCTTTAATCATTTGATAGTAATCGTCGCGTTCTTTGCAAACTGCAGCAAGCAAAGCTTCATCATTATAAATGGTAGCCAAAGTACGCATTGCAGGACGGTTGATGTTGGACCAAGTAGCACGGCTGGTGTATTGGTTGATATCAGCAAATTCTTTGATAACTTCTTCACTGGAAGATACGCCAATCATCGCACCGGTACGTTGACCGTAAAGGGTGAAACCTTTAGACATGCTGTAACCAACGATGGTCAAGATGTTGGCAGGGAGGCCACTCAATTTTTTGAAGATTTTACGTACTTCTTCTTTTTCACCTGCGTAGTCAATGTATGCTACGTCGAGGAACAGGATGATGTTTTTGCCACCTTTAGCAGCTTCTTTAAGAACATCGAGTACGCCATCCATATCTTCTTCGCTCAAGCTGTAACCAGTGGGGTTATGAGCAGGAGTGTTCAAAATGTAAAGCAAGTTATCTTGTTTAGCAAGGAGTTCTTCTACTTTTTCTTTCAATGCGGGCAGATTGAATTTATTGTTTTCGTCCAACATTTTGTAGGTAGTAAAGTTACGGTGCATATCAGCGCAGAGAACTTTGTAAGCACCCCAGAACCAATCGGAGCAAAGTACGGTATCGCCTTCGCTTTGGTAGTTCCAAATTGCGTGGTGAATAGCACCGGTGCCACCAGCAGTAGCAACAGCAGCAATGTGAGCGTCAGGACGAGATTCACCGAAAGCAGCAGTTACAACGCCTTCCAAATATTCCGGCAAACCGGAGATAGGAGCATAAGCAATCAATTCGTTAGTTGCCAAGCTGCGATAAACTTTTTCTACAGTGGGCAAGCACACCAAATTTTCGTTTTCATCTAAGATTGCACCAATAGTTGCATTGGTTACGTTTTCTTTACCATATTTAGCAGCAGCAGCTACCGCAGCAGCGTTAGCACCAAAAATTTTATCTTGAGCAAATTTACCTTTAGCATGTTGAGCAGCAACACTCATTGCCATAGTATAGTCCTCCTTTAAATAATATTAATTCAATCTCTATTTTAACTATTACCTTACGGCATAGCTAAGTCTAATTTTACAAATCGATTACAGTTGCACCACTACCGCCAGTTTCCAAAGAAGCCATTTCCAGCTTCTTAACAAAACGGTTGTTTTGCAGATAAGCAGTCAAGCCTGCACGCAAAGCGCCTGTACCTTTACCATGAATCAAACGTAATTGGCTGATACCTGCAAGCATTGCATCATCAATAGCTTTATCAACGATGGGAATTGCTTCGTTTAAAGTCATACCACGCAAGTCAACCTCTTGTTTTGCACTGGAGCTTTTTGCCACAAACATTTGATGGCTATAGCCTGCTTTCTTACGTTTTTTAGTGCTTTCAGGTTCTGCGCTGACAGGTTGAGCTTTTGTAACAAGACATTTTTTAGCGGGCACATTCATTTTAAGAATGCCTACTTGTACGGTTACATCGTTGCCGTTAACGTCGATGATAGTACCGTTTTTACCCAAAGTTGTTACAAATACATTCAAGCCTTTTTTAGCAGTTTCTTTAGTAAGCGGCGCACCTTCCGGAAGCGGAGCATCTTCGCTTAAAGTTTTGTTGAGCTTTTTACGAGCTTCTTCCGCAGCTTGTTCCAAGCGTTTAGTATCGAAGTCTGCTTTCATGGAACGCAATTCTTTAAGCACTGCTTCGGACTCACGACGGCTACGACGGTAGATGTCGTCAGCTTGTTCTCTCGCTTTGCGGAGCATTTCATTTTTACGACGCTCAAAGTCTTGCTTAGCATGAGCGAGTTCGTTACGCAAATGCTCACTTTCAATGCGTAAACGTTCAATTTCTTGGCTACCACTTTCAAATTTACGACGTTCGCTGTCCAGTTCTTGCAAAACGGTTTCCATATGAACGTGTTCTTGATTCAAGAGACGACCAGCTTGCACAACAATATCTTCTGCCAAACCAAGACGACGGCTAATATTGAAGGCATTACTGCTACCGGGTACGCCCATTAACAAGCGATAAGTAGGACGCAGGGAAACAGGGTCAAATTCCACGCTGGCATTTTCCATACCTTCGTGACCGTAAGCAAAAGTTTTCAGCTCACTGTAGTGAGTAGTAACCATGGTCAGCACTTCATTTTTATGTAAGTGCTCCAACATAGACATTGCAAGAGCAGCACCTTCGTTGGGGTCGGTACCAGCGCAGATTTCGTCAATCAGTACCAAGTCCCCACTCTTCACTTCTCCCAAAATACTAATCAAGTTAGTCATATGAGCAGAGAAAGTACTCAAGCTTTGTTCAATACTTTGTTCATCGCCAATATCAGCATACACTGCACGGAACACAGGCAACTTAGCACTGCTTGCAGGGATAAACATACCAGATTGTGCCATCAGTGCGAAAAGGCCAACAGCTTTTAAAGCAACAGTCTTACCACCGGTGTTAGGTCCGGTAATCAAAAGCATACTAAAGCGTTCACCAAGTTCCACATCAAGAGGAACAACGCTATCTTTATTGAGCAAGGGATGACGACCTTGTTTGATTTCCACTTTGCCTTTTAAGAGCATTTGAGGACGAACTGCGTGTTGTTCGTGAGCTAAGTAAGCACGAGCGCAGATAACGTCAAGGTCAGTCAATATATCGAGAGAAGCAAGAATGCCTGCGGCTTCCGCACCAACATTAGCAGTAAGCTGACGCAGAATGCGTTCCATTTCTTCCTTTTCTTCCGCCATATAGCGTTTCATATCGTTGTTTAAATTAACGACAGCCATAGGCTCAATGAAAAGGGTTGCACCAGTACCGGATTGGTCGTGTACGATACCGGGGAAGTTCATCTTATATTCCATCTTAACAGGAATAACGTAACGGTCACCACGCATGGTCACCAAGTTTTCTTGGAAGTATTTTTGGTTGCCAGGATCGTGCAAAAGGCTATCTAATTTTTCCTTAATACGATTCTTCGCAATTTGGATAGCAGTACGCAAACCACCTAATTTAGTGGAAGCACTATCTTTAATTTCACCGTGGTCATCAATAGCGTTGGTAATTTGTTTTTCCAACTTAGTGAAAATTCCCAAACTATTGGCAAATTCGCTTAATACAGGAGCGATTTCTGCTTCATCCTGCAAAAAGAACTTCATTTGGCGGATTGCAGCCACAGTTGTTTGTATATGCAGCAATTCTTCCGGATCAAGAGTACTACCCAATTCCGCACGCTTCACTTCGGAAACGATGTTGTAGGCACCACCAAAAGGAAAGCGTTTACCTTCGTCCATAATGCGCAATGCTTCTGCAGTTTCTTCTTGCAAGCGTTTAACTTTAGCAAATTCACTTTCAATGCGCATTGCGCCAACAGCTTGACGACCTAAGGCAGTAGCAGTTTTATCTGCCAAAATATTTTTTACTTTATCAAATTCTAAGGTTTTTATAGCAAAACGAGCCATTAAAACTACCTCAGTCTTTCTTTTAATCTATTAGAGCACACCACGGAAATAGTGTCCGCGAGTAGTGTTGGGCAAGTTTTCTTCAATGTGCATTTCGCCACGAAGAACTTGTTTGTACATTCTTGCAAGCTCGCCCACTTCTTTAGCTTCGTAGTTACGTCCATCAATACGCAGGCTGGCAACGCCAATTTCTTGCATATGTTTGATGTTGGTCAACATAGAAAGTTCGTGAGCATTGAGAATGTGCATTTTGCAGTATTGGTCGCCCACAACAGGGAACATTGCTTCCTTGCGGTCACCTAAGAACAAAGGCTCTTTACAGTTAAATTTACAAGCACTTTTATGTAAATCACCTAAGAAGCTACCACCTACGCAGTATTCGGAAACCATCATTTCCAATCTACCTTGTACCATACATTCTACAGGCATGGGAGCTACTGCAGCCAAATGTTCTACTTGTCCCATGGTAAGTTCCGGTGAAAGCATTGCGCCTTGTGCGCCTGCTTCTTGCCAGAATTCAAGACATTGTACATTGTAAATATTCAAGGTCATATCACACCAAAGCTTCAAGTTTTCGTACTTTTTAGCTAAAGGCCACAAACCATTATTGCTGATATAAACATAATCGGGAGCAAGCTCGTTCCACAAAGCGAAAAGCTTGTCAAAGAATTTAAGCTGTGCTTCCTTAATGATACGCGGAGTTGCGAAAGCAATTTCCTTGCCAGCCTTACGAGCTAATGCTACAACTTTTGCAGGGTATATGCTTATTGTTGCCCATGGATTTTACGGACTTAACTTTATAAATATGTGGCCGCCATTTGTGGGTGTTCTTCTTTACTGCATTGTAATGAAGAAAAAGGTTTCAGAAAATATACATATCACTTTTTTTGCCACGGC
>CALCHC010000138.1 GCA_937901335.1 uncultured Phascolarctobacterium sp.
CTTCCGGTTCCGGCGGCACAGCCCGGAGCAAGGGCGGCGGCTCTTTCTGATTTCTCAAAGGCTAAGAACAGAAAGCAGGTGATAAAATGTCACGTACAATTATTTTATTGATGGATTCCTTTGGTATTGGTTATGCTCACGACGCAAAAGTTTATGGTGACGAGGGAGCGGATACCTTAGGTCATATCTGTCAATGGTTTAAAGAAAATAGTGAGCGTCCGTTATACTTGCCTAATCTGGCAAAGCTTGGTTTACAAGCGGCGGCAGAACTTAGTCGCGGGGAGAAGCTTCCTGCTGATTTAGGTGCAGCTTACGAACGCGGGGCATATACCTACGCAGAAGAAGTTAGCAAAGGTAAGGACACTTTAAGCGGACATTGGGAGATTGCAGGCGTTCCTGTAGATTTCGATTGGGGATATTTTCCTGAAGTGCCCAAATGCTTTCCGCAAGAATTGGTGGATGCTTTAATTAAGGAAGGTAATTTGCCCGGTGTGCTGGGTGAACGTCACGCTTCCGGTACTCAAATCATTGAAGAATTGGGTGAGGAGCACGTGCGTACCGGCAAACCCATTATTTATACTTCTGCTGATAGCGTACTGCAAATTGCTGCTCACGAAGAAGCTTTCGGTTTAGAACGCTTGTATGAACTTTGCAAGCTTGCTTTTAAACTGGTACAACCTTATAAAATTGCTCGCGTTATTGCTCGTCCCTTTGTTGGTACTTGTGCAGAAGATTTTACTCGTACTACTAATCGTCACGATTATGCAGTACCTGCCCCTAAAGAAACACTGCTTGATAAAATTGTGGAATGTGGTGGCAACGTTTACGCTGTTGGTAAAATTGCCGACATCTTCGCACATAGGGGCATAACCAAGCATTATGCAGCAGGTGGTCTTGATAATATTATCGAAGCTACAAAACAAGCAGTGCTTGATGCGCCTGATAACACTTTGGTTTTTGCCAACTTTGTAGATTTTGATTCTTCCTTCGGTCATAGACGTGACGTTGAAGGTTACGGCAAAGCACTGGAATATTTCGACAGTCGCTTGCCGGAAATCTTGGCTAACGTTAAAGACGGTGATTTAGTTTTAATTACTGCTGACCACGGTAATGACCCGACTTGGGAAGGAAGCGATCACACTCGCGAAAAAATACCCGTATTGTTCTTTGGTAGTGATGTTCAAAATAAAGAACTCGCACCCATGAAAACTTTTGCTGACATTGGTCAAACCATTGCAAGCTTTATGAACATTGAACCTACTGAAACCGGTACTAAAGCAGATTTGTTTTAATAGATTATTATAGGAGGTGCTTCCATGAAAAAGTTATTTGCTGTATTAACCTTGCTGTTGGTGATGATTTTTGGGATTGGTGCACCGCAAACTGCACAAGCTGCCTTTGAAGAAAAGCCTGTAGGTTTTGTTGTTATCGACAAAAGTGGCAACTTAGATATGCCAACTTATAAAGAGTGGCGTACTGTTACTAAATGGGCTTATCGTTTTCCTAATTACAAGCTTGTAGAAAATGGTTTACCACAAGAAATTGTAGGCAATGTATTAAGCAAAAAGGTTAAAGTTGATAACGCTTTGCTGAAAGCCTTAGCCGATGAAAGCAAAATGGACGTGCTCGTAATTGTTAAAATTTATGATATGAACGATACTATCGTAAGCGGTTTTAGTTCTCGTGAAGATGATGGACCTTTCGTTTTAGTAGAGCTTTCTGCTGATATGTACGTTTATAAAAAAGACGGCGACAAACTTTTAAAGAAACGTTTCCGTGAACGCGAAATAAAAGATATGGGCAACTACGATCGTCCGCAAGAAACTATTAAGTGGGCGTTGGCAAACCTTGTTAATAAAATGGAAGGTAGACCGAAAATTTAATAGACTTCATAAAAAATTAAGGGTTCTCTCGATTTCGAGAGAACCCTTTTGATATTTACTGGGAGCTTTGCTTAAAACTCAATTACATCACCGGTAGCGATGTAGTTCAGTTTAGGCATTTGCGCCTTCAAATATTCGTATTGTTCAGTGCCGGTGCAGTGGCAAGTGTAATAGGTTGCACCGTATTCGTTAAGGATGGCTGCAGATTTATCCAAGGTTGCTGCATCTTCGCCTTCGGTAGTGAGGCGGAAGAAGTGGAAGCCACCGATGAGGATATCAGGTTTCAGCCATTCCATAATGTTGAGGATGCCTTTGTGAGAGCAACCGCTGATAACGATGCGTTTACCGTTTTCTTCAATAATGAGATATTGTTCATGGAGGAAATCATCAGGGATGAATTCGCCATCAACAAGTTTATTCAGACCGTAGGGGTCAGCAAAGTATTTTGCTTCACGGTCATTGCAGTTTAAGAGAGTAATGTTTTCGGAAAGTTTGATAGGTTCGCTGGTAAGAACGAAGCGGGGGTTACCTTCCAAACCTTCGGGGATGCTAACGTTGAAGTCAGTACCGGAGTAATATTGGTTAAAACCTTTGTTGCTAATATAAATGGGGGCATGGTCGTTAATTTCAATAAATTTTGCCAAGCCGCCACCGTGATCGTAGTGACCGTGGCTGATTGCAGCAAAGTCAACAGCTTTTAAATCAACGCCCATTTTTTCTGCGTTAGTTGCAAAGTTTTCGGAAGCACCGGTATCAAACAAAATCTTTTTGCCGTCAGCTTCAATATAAAGGCTTAAACCGTGTTCGCAAGCCAAACATTCATCGTGAGAAATATTCTCCATCAAAGCATATATTTTCATAAAATCACGCTCCTTTTCATATAGAAAAATTCTATAATATTTTAGAATTTATAGCAAGTTTTTAAGCAAAATGTTCTGCTAAAAACTGCTTGAAATTTTCTAGTTTTTTCCCCTGCAAAACGCTTGAAAAAGTGCGTTGAAAGGTGTATATTAACTAAGTTAAAAGTGATAATTTTATGAACAATATTTTAAATAAAAAAGGTGATGCAGATGGAAATGTTTTTAGCCGCCGTGCTGTGCTACAGCGTAGGCATTTTAACTGTCTTTGCGCCACATCATATGCAGATGATGGCTCACTATGTTGCAAATTTAGCTGCTGTTATGGGCAGTGGTTTGGTCTTCTTTAATGCGTGGTCTATTTTGGCAAGTGACACGCCTGTCCGAGCCTTAAGGTGGGGCAATTATGTTCTGACCTGTGACGGTTGGAGTGCTGCCTTTTTGATGCTTACCGGTCTTGCAGGTATCATCGCTAGCGTTTACGCTCTTGGTTATGCTGAAAGCTACGAAGGCAAGCGTTTGCGTATCCTTAATGGTCTCTGGAATATGTTTATCTGTTCCATGGTGCTTGTGCTTTTGGCAGGCGATGCTTTGAGCTTCCTGCTATTCTGGGAAATTATGGCTGTTGCTTCCTTCTTGCTGGTAAATCACGAAGCAGAAAAGCGTACTACTTGGAATGCTGCTTACCAATATTTGGTAATGACTTCCATTGGTACTGCAGCAATTATGATTGCTTTCTTCCTGACTACTACTCACAGTGAAGGCTTTAGCTTTGCACAAATGGCAAATAACACTTTGGCAGGCGGTATGCTGCACGCAACTTTTGCTGCTGCGTTCATTGGTTTTGCTTTGAAAGCAGGCCTTGTGCCTTTGCACGTTTGGTTGCCCAATGCCCATCCTGCTGCGCCCAGTCACGTATCTGCGTTGATGAGTGGTGTTATGCTTAAAATTGCTCTCTACGGCTTTGGTCGTTTTATGTTTAACTTCTTGCCGGAATGGAATTACTGGTGGGCAGTTATCGTTATGGTTCTTGGTTTGGTTTCTGCATTCTTGGGCGTTTTGTATGCTCAAATGGAAGTGGATATCAAACGCATCTTGGCATACTCTTCCGTTGAAAACATGGGCATTATCTTTGGTGCCTTTGGTTGCGGTATGCTTCTTAAAGTTGTTACTGATTCCAGCTGGTGCCAAATCGGTTTCCTTGCTGCACTTTTGCACGCTTTCAACCATTCTATTATGAAAGTGTTGATGTTTATGAGTGCTGGTAGCATTATGCATGGTACCGGTAGCAAAAACTTGGAACTTTTTGGTGGTTTGGCTCGTAAAATGCCTTACACTGCTATCTTCACCTTTATTGGTGCTATGGGGCTTTCCGCGTTGCCGTTGACCAATGGTTTTGTAGGCGAATGGATGGTACTGCAAAGCTTTGTTACCCTTGGTCATAATGGCTTGACTCAAGACGTACGCATTTGGACTGCTTTAGGTTTTGTGCTGATGGGCTTGACCGGTGCGTTGGCTTTGGGTTGCTTTGTTCGTTACTTTGGCATTACCTTCCTTGGTGCTGCTCGTAGTAAACTTGTTGAACACGCTCATGAAAGCGATACCTTTATGTTGGCAGCTATGGGTGTAAGCAGTGCTTTAGTATTATTGGTAGGTATTTTCCCTGCTTATGTTATAGAGTTGTTGTGCCGCGCTATTGGTATGAGCGATTATATGGTACTTGGTGTTGCTGGTCGTTTGATTTGGAGCGGTAGTGGTACTTTCGTAACCTTTAACCCGATGCTGCTTGCTGTGGCTTTGGGCATTATTGGCGTTGTAGTGTTGGTGTTTGTTGTACGTAAAGGCGTATGCATTGAAAAAGATGTTGTTTGGAACTGCGGTACTTATCCTACTGCTCGTCAACAATATTCTGCAACTGGTTTCTCCAAACCGGTACGTCGTGCATTTGACTACTTGCTCAAACCCAAGCGCGAACGCACTTATACTCAAAACGACCATTCCTATTTTGGTCGCAAGCTTTTCTACAAGCTGGAAATTCCTGATATGATTACTGAAAAATTGTATCAACCGTTTAATAAATATTTTGTTAGTGTGTCTGCGTTCTTGCGTCGTTTGCAACAAGGTAGCGTAAGGCTTTATGTAAGCTACGTAATGGTAGCAATGGTATTAGTTCTGGTTTGGGGGGCGATTTATAAATGATGAATGAAATGCTCATGAATTTATTATATTGCCTTGGTCAGGCTGTACTTTTCCTGCTGCTTGCTCCGCTGGTAAGCGGTATCGTGAAAAAGCTGAAAGCTTTCTTACAAAACCGTGTAGGTAGCAGCATTTTCCAAGAATACTTTGATATTTACAAATGGTGGCGTAAACCGACCATGCTTACTCCGAATACCAGCATTGTGTTCGTTGCGGCACCTTGCGTGTACTTCATCACTACTTTGGCGGCGGCAAGTATGTTGCCTAACTTCTTTGGTGGTAAAGCAAATTTTGGTGACGTTTTTGTTTTCGTTTACCTTTTTGCTTTAGGTCGCTTCTTTATGGCAGTGTCTTCCATGGATGCTGCAACTGCTTTTGGCGGTATGGGTGGTAGCCGTGAAGTTTACATTGCGGCTTTCGTCGAACCGGTAATCATGCTTGGTATTTTGTCCAATACTTTGCACACCGGTAGTACTTCTTTAAGCGGTATGACCTTGAATCCCAATGAACTTAACTTAACCGTAGCAGGCGTTCTCACCGGTATTGCTTTCTTCTTGGTAATGATTGCGGAAAATGGTCGTATTCCCGTAGATAACCCTGATACCCATTTGGAATTGACCATGGTTCATGAATGTATGACTTTGGAATATTCCGGTAGACTTTTGAGCCTGATTCATTGGGCAAGTCAATTGAAACTGTTGGTTTTCTTGTTACTCTTCTCTTTGCTGTATTTCCCCTTGGATTTGCCTTTGGTACTTAAAGTGCTTATTGGAGCAGCAGGTATTAGCGTAATGGAAACTTTGAATAACAAAATGCGTCTGTTTAAAGTGCGCATCTATCTGGCAGCTGCAGGCATTATGATGCTCTTGGCAGTTGTAGCACGTTAAGGAGGTAAGCTGTGGAGTATATAGTAGTAGCGCTCATGTTTGTAGTGTTCCTGCAAACTCGCATTATGGACTTGCGCCGCGCAGTTTATTGTCTTGGTGTACAATCTGCAATTATTGCGGCGGCTTGCCTTGTTATTGGTATGAGTCACGGTGGCGGCTTACATGCTTTCTTGCCGGGCGTTCTTACCATTGCTGTTAAGGTGATTTTTATTCCTTACGCTATTTTGAAAGTTGTACGTAATTTGCAAGACGAAACCGAAATCGTCAGCGATATTAACGTTAACTATTCTACTGCGGTAGCGGCTTGTGCTTTAGGCTTGAGCTATATGGTTTTTGATAGCCTGCTGCCTCATTTTGAAGGTCGCGATATTTTGGCGTCCTCCTTGTTTATGATTATGACAGGCTTGATTCTTATCGTAATGCGCAGTCGTGCCATTATGCAAATGATTGGCCTGATTACCTTGGAAAACGGTATCTACCTGTTTGGCCTTGTTATGACCGAAGGTTTGCCCATCATCATCGAATTGGGCGTTTTCCTTGATGTGTTGATTGCAGTTGTTATTTTGGTTATTTTGACTAGCCGCTTGCGCGTGTCCTTCAAAACTACCGATACCAACCAACTGACCAAATTGAAGGGGTGAGAATATGCTGAATTTAATTATTGCAATTTTAATTTTGCCCCCTCTTTGTGCTATTGCGGTATTGAAAGGTAATTTTGATAATAACCAATTGCACTGGCTCCATCGTATGACTGCAACCGGTGTTGGTCTTTGCGTGGCAGGTATTCTTTATTCTTTGAATCCTGCAATGCCTTTTAACAGTGAGTATTTCTACATCGATGCTTTAAGTGCGTGGATGTTGATGATTATTACCACCTTGTACTTGGCTGCAAGCTGGACTGCTCGTTCCTATCTTACTCGCGAAGAAATTTGCGGTATTTTGAAAGGTGAACGTTTGCAAACCGGTCGTTACTTCGCTTTGATGCAACTTTTCGTTTGGACCATGTTCATCGTACTTTTGGTTAAGAACTTGGGCTTGATGTGGGTAGCAATCGAAGCAACTACTTTGATTTCTGCGCTCTTGATTTCCTTTAAGTTTACCCGTGCTGCTTTGGAAGCTACCTGGAAGTACGTTATGGTTTGTACTGTAGGTATCTGCTTGGCATTGTTGGGTACTTTGATTTTGTACTATGCGCAAATTAGTGCGTTGGGTAGTGAAAAAGCACTTAGCTGGCTTTACTTGCACCAACACGCAATCATTCTTGATCCTGCACTCACCAAATTGGCGTTGATGTTCATTTTGATTGGTTACGGTACAAAAATTGGTATGGCACCCATGCATACTTGGTTGCCTGATGCTTATGCAGAAGCTCCTTCTCTTACCAGTGGTATGCTTTCCGGTGCGCTCTGCACTTGTGCTTTGTACGTTATGATGCGTAACCTTGTTATCTTGCTTCCCACTGCAGGTGCAGAATTGATGGGTAGCATGGTACTTTTCTTTGCTATTTTGACTGTAGCAATTGCAGTTCCTTTCGTTGTTGTACAACGTGACGTAAAACGTATTTTGGCATACTCTTCTATGGAAAACATCGGTATCATGATGGCTGGTGTTGGCGTGTTTACCGCTTTCTCCTTGAAAGCAGTATTGTTACATATGTATGGTCATGCCTTGATTAAATTCGTACTGTTCTACATCGCAGGTACTATCATCCAAGAATATCAAACTCGTAATATGATGCGTATTCACGGTATGATGGGCGATGTTCCTCATACTGCAACCTTCTGGCTTGCTGGTATGCTTGGTATTTTAGGCTTGCCTCCCATGGGCTTGTTCTTCAGTAAGTTCTACATCTTGACTGATATGTTCCGTCAAGGTCATTGGGTAGCAGGTGGCTTGTTGATTTTGCTCTTGACTGGCGTGCTCATTGGTATTTTGTACCACGGTATGCGTATGCTGTGTGATATTCCCAAACGTAAACCTTTGGGAGATTTGCTTGGCAAAATTGACGTGCCTGTATTGGCAGCTTTGTTGCTTTTGACTTGCATCGTTGGTGCTGGTTTTGAAAGAATCACTTGGATTAATAAACTTTTAGATAATGCTGTAAAGGTAATAGGAGGCTAATATGGTGATGCATGTAAAACCTGAAAATTTACGTGGCGCTGCTAATATTTGCAGTGATGGTGGCAAGCATCCTTTGGCAGCTATGTTCGGCGCAGATGAAACCCAACGTGGTGGCGGCCTTGCTATCTATTGCCTGTTTTATAATAAAGAAAAACGCACTATGGATACCGTTAAGGCAGAGTTTCCTGCAGATGGTAATTTAAGCTATCCTTGCTTGACTAACCTGATTCCTGCAGCTGCTTGGTATGAACGCGAACTCCACGATATGTTTGGCTTCGTTCCTGAAGATCATCCTGATTTGCGTCCTTTGGTGCTTCACGAAAGCTTCCCCAAAGGTTTCCATCCTTTGTTGAAACGTTTTAATCCTAACTTCCAAGTACGCGGTAATCGTGAATATGAAATGATTGCAGCTAACGGCGAAGGTCTTTTTGAAGTTCCTGTTGGTCCTATCCATGCAGGTATCATCGAACCCGGTCACTTCCGTTTTAGCCAAGCTGGCGAATCTATGCTCCAATTGGATGCTAAGCTCTTCTTTACCCATCGTGGTATCGAAAAAGCTGTAGAAGGTAAAACTCCTATGGAAGCATTGCACATTGTGGAACGCATCTGCGGTGCTTGCACTGTTGCTAATACTTTAAGCTTCTGCCAAGCAGTAGAAAAACTTTCTGATGTGGAAGTTCCTCGTCGTGCATGGCTTATCCGTACCTTAGCGGCAGAACTGGAACGTTTGTACAATCACGTGGGTGATACCGGTAACGTATGTGCCGGTGTAGGCTTCTCTCCTATAATTAGCATGGGGTCTCGTCTTAAAGAGTACTTGATGCAATTATGTGAAGTGTTGGCTGGCAATCGTTTCCTGCGTGGCTTGATTGTTCCTGGTGGCGTTAGATATGATGTGGATGACCATATCTTAGAAGAAATTGAAGAAGTGTTGCGTGACGTTGAAAAAGAATATGCGACCATTGAGCACATTATGTGGGAGCAAAATAACTTTATCAATCGTGTACGCACTACTGGTATTATAAAAGAACGTACTGCCTTTGACCTTGCTATGGTTGGCGTTGGTGCTCGTGCCAGCGGTGTAGACCGTGACAGCCGTAAGGATATGGGCTTTGGCATTTACGATGAATTTGATTTTAATGTAGTAACCGAAACTTCCGGTGACGTTGAAGCTCGTATTAAAGTACGCATTGGCGAAGTAGCAGAAAGCTTGAAAATTATTCGTCAAGTCATTGGCTTCTTGCGTTATGACCTTAGCACAGAATTGCGTGTTGATTTAGGTGAGCTTCGTACCTTGGAAGGTAGCTGGGGCATTAGTGAATCTGCTCGCGGTGATAATTTACATTGGTTGATGTTGGATGAAGAAGGTCGCATTGACAGACTTTTTGTACGCAGTGCATCTTATCCCAACTGGCCTGCGTTGACAGTGGCAGTACAAGGTGATATTATCCCTGACTTCCCGCTGATTAACAAAAGCTTTGAATTATGTTATGCTTGCCTTGACCGATAGGGGGAACTATTGTGTTAAAGATGATTGAAGCCATTTTGGCAAAAAGAATAGTAACTGAAGGCGTTAAGACCACTGGCGACAGACGCATGCGTGGTCAACTGAAGAACATGCACGGAAAAGATTATACCTGTTGCGGTGCTTGTGTTAACGCTTGCCCTGTTAAGGCAATTTCCTTGGTTGATGGTGCTCCTGTTATCGATTATAAAAAATGTATCTTCTGCGGTAAGTGCGTAGAAGTATGTGCTGAAAGAGTATTGCAACACAGCAATAAAGAAGCACTCGCAGAAATCTTGATTGAAGCACAAACCGAAGTTAAAGAAATGGTTACTGCTAAACTTGGTCGCTCCTTGCACGTGCGCCATGTTGACGCAGGTAGCTGTAACGCTTGTGATTTTGAAATGTGTGCCTTGAGTAATCCCATTTACGATTTGCATCGTTATGGTATTGCCTTTGTGGCTTCTCCTCGTCATGCAGATATGATTATGGTAACTGGCGTAGTAACTCGTAACTTGGAACAAGCTTTGCGCATGACCTACGATGCAATGCCTGAACCTCGTCTTGTAATGGCTTGCGGTGCTTGCGCTGCAGGTGGCGAAACTTTCGGTAGCACTTATGCTATCGTTGGTAAAGTTGCAGACGTTGTACCTGTAGATATTGCTGTTCCTGGTTGTCCGCCGAGACCGAGTGCGATGATTGTGGCACTGTGCGCTGCTGCTGACTTGCTTAAGGAGAAAATGTAATGATTACATATAGAGCCGCAAAATTTGATGACGTGGAAAAAATCCATAAACTGCTCAATGACTATGCGAAAGCTGGCTTGATGCTCCCGCGTTCTCGTAATGCAATCTATGAGAACCTGCGCGACTAC
>CALCHC010000139.1 GCA_937901335.1 uncultured Phascolarctobacterium sp.
AAAGATCTAAGGCACATATCAAATACCGCCCAATATCCAGGGCACCCAGTTTTCAACATACGCCCCACCCGCAACATCTCACAAAGCCGGTGGGGCGAATTGTATCACCTCTGTTACACGGCATCCCTATTCTCACGCACAATATTTGTGCTCCGCGAACATCAAAGAAGCCACAAAAGACATTGCAACAATATGCAATGTACGTATGTAAAAGGTATAAAAAAACTACGCCCTCCATTAGTGGAGAGCGCAGCGCTTTGAGGGTAGTATGTACTACAAACAACCTATGCCATCAAAAATTATCTCAGAGATAACGGTATCTTTATACTTTGTGCCAGGATATACATCTAATATCTCAAATCTCAACTTCCAGGCATTATACGCATTGCCCAAAGTACCTACGTTGAATATCTGCATCGAGCGACTATTCTGTAGATCAAGAATACATACAGCTTTACCATTATAATAAACCTTGAGGCGCTTCACTCGTGCATTCTCGTTCCATGCCTTATAGCTCTTGACATATCCGTTGAGTATTTTTATCTTTGTCACCTTGGTTTGTTGAGCAGGGAAACGATACTCCACCCATTGACCAACGCCATAACCACTTACACCCTCAACCCATGCTGTCTCGTGATTGAAATCGTGAAGATGGCTTGGCTTATAGCTCTGTGATCCTTGCGGGCTCAAATAGCTTGATGCTACGGGTGTGCCAACGTTAGCACAATTATACCAGTTATCTCCTGGATCGTACAATTCATTAAACAATTGGGAACTGCCACTCTCCATATAATAGTCTGTATTTCTCTCATACGTTGCGTAGCTGATATCCGGAACCTTGATCACCTTCGATGGTTTGATAGTGCGCAACTGTGCCTCCGCCGCAAAGCAGCTGATAAATGCCAAAATAATTACTAATGCTCGTTTCATACTTTTTAGATATTAAAGTTAAGATTACGACAAAATTAATAACTATCTCTGGAAAATTCAAACAAATGAGGGGGAATAATGATGACATGGTGATAAAATACTCATGAGGCGTTATGTTGAAGGACTCACCTACTGAAGCATTCAAAAATACATACAAAAACCTCCCAACTAGTATATATCTAACTTTATAGTAACACACAAATAAATAAGAAACAATACAAAAAAACAAGATAAAAATCTTGTTTAATTAAACATCCCTACAAAGCCAAAAACCATCTAAATCATTCATTATAGCAGAACGACATAGAAAAAATGCAATTAAAATTAATATTAATAATAATACATAACCTATATACTTGATCTTTTTATTTTTCAATTTAGAAACGAGTACTCCCCTCCCCTACTTCCTGCTCCATGGCAACAATCAGGAAATAAGCAGCGACCTGGAGTAGTGAAAATATCGCGAAGCTCCACACCTAAGCTATACATTGTAAAAGCTTGCGAGCAACTTAGAAGCGCATGTGTGGACAGCGATATTTTCTTCTAAAAGGAGCGTTGCGACTTTCCGTTGCGCGGAGCTGGAATGTGGGGGTACGTAGCACTATTTAACCTAGTAACATAAACAACAAAGTCAGAATGTTTCACGTGAAACATTCTGACTTTTTGACTTTTGTTTTATTCAATTTTACTTCATCAACCAATCGATAATATTCTGTTGATTTATACCATTTTCTCCCATAGGATACTCATCCATTGTTAAGACAATTTTCGGATAGCTGTCTTTTATCTTTTTCAAAGGAGCAAACTCTCTCTCATAAGTAACAGGATCTAGAATACTTGCAGCTACTTGGTAATAAATCTTTTCATCACCTTTTTGAGCTACAAAATCTATTTCTAAGGTTCCTAGTTTGCCAATACTTACCTTATAGCCACGTCTTTGCAATTCAAGATATACTATATTCTCTAAGATATGACCCACATCCATAGTACGTTCCCCAAGTAAAAGACTACGCAAGCTAATATCTACAATATAGTATTTTTCTAAAGATTGCAGGTACTGTTTACCTTTAACATCGTAACGTCCTACTTCATAAAGAATAAACGCATCTTTTAGAGCACGAACATAACTATCAACAGTTACAGTTGTTGTTTTTCTTCCCATACTCGTTAATGTATCTGCAATTTTTTTAGTAGAAACAATGTTGCCAATATTATCAAATAAAAATTTTATTACTGCTTCTAAAAGTTCAACATCATTTACACGCTTACGACCGACTATATCTTTTAAAAGAACAGTACTATATATTCCCTGTAAATAATCTTGCCTAATATCATCATCTTCTATTACAGCAGGATAGGGAAACCCACCCTTGCGTAAAAATCTGGCAAAGTCTCTACGTAAATCACCACCTACAAGTTCATGATATTCTTTGAAAGACAAAGGCAACATATTAATTTCAACATAACGACCAGAAAGCAATGTTGCTAGTTCGCTAGAAAGCATATACGCATTGGAACCAGTTATATAAATATCAACATTATCTTTCAAAAGTAAGCTATTAACAGCCTTCTCAAACTCAGGCACTAATTGAATTTCGTCTAAGAAAATATAGTTCATCTTATTTTCTTGAAGATGCTCTAATATATAGTAATACATTTTATGATAGTCTTTTAAATGTTCGTAAGTAATATTCTCAAAGTTAATGCTTATACAGGCGTCCTCATCTACACCGTGTCCATATAAATATTCCCTAAATAATTGAAGTAAAGTTGATTTGCCACAGCGACGTACACCAGTAACAACTTTTATAACTTTATGGTCTCTCCATTTAATAAGTTTTGTTAAATATTCCATACGCTGAATCATAAAAAACACCTCACTTTTCGATATCAGTTTAACAAAACCGCACAAAAAAGTAAAGTTTTATGTAGTCAACTATAAAAACTTTTCATTTCTATACACTTTTTAAAGTCTACTATATAAAACTTTTCATTTTAATACGTTCAACATAAAAAACTCCGATACTTCATTTGAAATATCGGAGTAAATTTTACTTCTGTTTCTTTTGATTTTTAATACGAAGCTGAATCACAACCTCATCCCCATCAAACTCTTGCTCCATTTCACAAGGGATGCCTGCAGTTTTAATGGTATCAACAACTTGTTTAATGCTGTTGAGGTAGATACGCACATCATTAACGATTACAAGACGTTTTTTCTTTTCAGGTTGCTTTACTTCTAAAAGCTTTTCGATGTATTGTTCAGTTTGGCGTACGTTATAACCATTTTTTACAACTACAGCTAAAACTTCCAATTGTTGAGCTTCGTCTTTTAATTTCAAGAGTGCTCTCGCATGGCGTTCAGTCAAGCCTGCAGCACGCAGTTCAGTACGGATATTAGCACTCAACTTCAATAAACGCAATTTATTAGCAATGGTGGATTGCTTTTTGCCAACTCTTGCTGCCATTGCTTCTTGAGTAAGATGGAATTGTTCCATCAATTGCTCATAGCCTTCTGCTTCTTCAAGGAAGTGCAAGTCTTCACGTTGCAAGTTTTCAATGAGTGCAATTTCCGCAATTTGTTGGGAAGTATAATGGCTAATGATAACAGGAACTTCTTTCAGCTCTGCCATTTTTGACGCACGCAAACGACGTTCCCCTGCAATGAGCATATAATCGCCATTTTCAACAGGAGCTACCAAAAGCGGTTGCAACACACCATATTGGGCAATGGAAGCAGAAAGATCTGCCAAGCTTTCATCATCAAAGGTTTTACGGGGTTGGTACGGGTTAGGTACGATTTTATTAATATCTACCTTTTCAACTTGTACCTCTTGTGCCTTACTAGAACTTTGCGCCATAATGCCACAAGTATCTAAAACAGAAAATCCATCATCAACAAACATAAACATCCTCCATTATTTACTACCCAAGGGTTGTTTTTCCGGGGTACCTGCCTTACGAGGGTATTGGGCAGGAGTAGCTTTAGTCTTGGCAATTTTAATAATTGCTCTACCATCATCTAAACCGGGCAATTTTACAGGTTCTGCACTCAGGAGTTTACCACCCAAGATTTTCAGAGCTGCCTTGCCTTCTTCAATTTCTTCAGCAAATTTGCTACCTTTCAGCGCCACGAACATACCGTCCTTTTTAACCAAAGGCAAGCAATATTCAGAGAGCACGCTCAAACGAGCTACTGCTCTAGCGGTTACAAGGTCAAATTTTTCACGATAAGCTTTATTTCTACCTGCATCTTCTGCACGCAGATGTACGCAAGTAATATTTTCCAGTTCCAATTCGTCGATTACTTGTTGTAAGAACTTCAAGCGTTTGCTCAAAGCATCAATCAAAGTAACTTTCAAAGAAGGACAGTAAATTTTTAAGGGAACACCGGGGAAGCCTGCCCCAGTTCCTACGTCAGCCAAGCTTTTACCTGCAAACTTTTCATCATAACCTAAAAGGCTGTCGATAAAATGCTTTACAGCAACTTCTTCAGGCTCGGTAATAGCAGTTAAGTTCATTACCTTATTTGTTTCTACCAGTAATTCATAGTATCTGGTGAATTGCCACAGTTGACGCTCAGTAAATTCAAAGCCTGCTTCCTTGCCTTTTTCCGCCAAAATTTCTGCAAAAGTCATTAGTCTTGCTCCTTTCGACGTTTCAGTTCCAAAGCAATCATCAGCACATTCACATCAGCAGGAGATACGCCACTGATACGAGATGCTTGACCGATGGAAGTAGGTTTAACTTTTTCCAGCTTTTCTGCCGCTTCGGAAGAAAGCTCTTTAATTGCTCTATAATCAATATCTTGAGGAATCTTTTTGTTTTCCAGCTTCAACGCGCGTTCTACTTCTTGGCGTTGTTTTTCAATGTAGCCTTCGTATTTTGCGTGAATTTCCACTTGTTCTGCAACTTGTTCGTTAAGTTCAGGCAAATTGAAAGCTTCTTGGAGTTTTGCGTAAGTAATTTCCTTACGACGCAAAAGTTCCAAAAGGTTATTACCAGTACGCAGGGGAACAGTTCCCATTGCTACAAGTTTTGCATTGTTTTCTTCATTAGGAGATACGCTAATGCTGCTCAGTTCTGCAATGGTACGTTCTAAAGCAGTACGCTTTTCAGTAAATTTACCGTAGCGGTAATCATCTACCAAGCCAAGTGCTCTACCCTTTTCAGTCAAACGCAAATCTGCATTGTCTTGACGGAGCAGTAAACGATATTCCGCACGGGAAGTCATCATACGATAAGGTTCGTTAGTACCTTTAGTTACCAGGTCATCAATCAAAACGCCAATGTATGCTTCATCACGGCGGAGTACCAAAGGATCGCGACCGTTAATTTTATTCATGGCATTAGTGCCTGCAATCAAACCTTGAGCAGCAGCTTCTTCATAACCACTGGTACCGTTAGATTGACCTGCACTGAAAAGACCACTAATTGCTTTATGTTCCAAAGAAGGTTTCAATTGCAAAGGATCAAGGCAATCGTAGTCAATAGCGTAACCAGCACGCATCATTCTACAATTTTCCAGACCGGGAATGGTACGCATAAACGCCAGTTGTACGTGAGCAGGCAAAGCAGAGCTCATACCTTGTACGTACATTTCGTTGGTATTTCTACCTTCCGGTTCAATGAACAGTTGATGACGTTCTTTTTCAGCAAAACGCACCAATTTTGCTTCAATGGAGGGGCAATAACGAGGGCCAATGCCTTCTACCAAACCATTGAACATACCGGAAAGATGCAAATTATCACGGACAATTTTATGAGTATCCGCATTAGTATAAGTTAACCAGCAAGGAATTTGCTCCCTGGTTTTAATATCACTTAAGAAAGAGAAGTTACGCACGAAGTCGTCGCCATTTTGAACTTCCATTTTGCTGTAATCAAGGCTAAGTGCATCAATGCGGGCAGGAGTACCGGTTTTGAAGCGCATTAATTCTACACCATGTTCCAATAAAGAACCGGAAAGTTTGTTAGCGCTACGCAAACCATTGGGGCCACTTTCATAATTTACTTGACCGTAAACAATACGGGCACGCAAATAAGTACCGGTTGCCAAGATTACGCATTTGGCTTCAAAAATTTCGCCAGTTTCAGCTTCAACGCCTACTACTTCGCCATTTTCTACTAAAAGTTTGTCAATCATCAGCTGTTTTAATTCAAGATTAGGCTGATTTTCAACAAAATGCTTCATTATCATAGTATAGAAAGGTTTATCTTCTTGAGCACGCAAAGCATGAACTGCATAACCCTTACCAGTGTTCAAAAGGCGCATTTGGATACAAGCTTTATCTGCGCTTAAACCCATTTGACCGCCTAAAGCGTCAATCTCGCGAACAAGATGACCTTTTGCCGGACCACCAATGGAAGGATTACAAGGCATTAAAGCTACGTTATCCAAGGACAAGGTAGCAAGCAAAGTTTTACCGCCCATACGAGCAGCAGCCAAAGCAGCTTCTACACCTGCATGACCTGCACCAACAACTATTACATCATATTTTCCTACAATAAATCCCATAATTTCTCAATCCTACAATTCTATTTACCGATACAGAAGCGGGAGAAGATTTGGTTAATAATTTCATCCTGCACAGTATCGCCTGTAATTTCACCTAATAAATCAATAGCGTTACGCACATCTATTACGATGCAGTCATAAGGCAACATATTTTCTGCTGCGCTACCTGCATCTTCAAGGAAACCTAAGGCTTCACGCAAAAGCTGTTCATGACGAGCATTTTGTACATACACACCATCACTTAAAGCACCTTCGCTACCATAAACGAAGTTTTTCAGCCAAGCAGTGAATTCATCAATACCTTGAGTAGTTTTGGCAGAAAGCGCCATAACTTGTTCTTTACCAAAACGTTCCTGCAAGGCAACAAAGTTATCGTGAATATCTTTATCACTTTTATTTACGATGATAACGTGAGGTTTAGTTTGTGCTGCTTCCAAGATGTCTTCATCTTCGGGAGTAAGCTTTTCACTACCATCTACTACGCAGATAACGAGTTCAGCATCTTGGAGATGTTGTTTACTTCTTTCTACGCCAATGGCTTCGACAAAATCGTCAGTCTGGCGAATACCTGCAGTATCTGCCAAAACGAGAGGCACACCATCAAGTAAAAGTTGTTCTTCAATTACGTCGCGGGTAGTACCTGCGTATTCAGAAACGATTGCTCTATCTTCCTTTAATAATGCGTTCAGAAGACTGGACTTACCTACATTAGGACGACCAACGATGGCAGTACGCAAACCTTCACGCAAAATCTTGCCTGTATGAGCGTGTGCCAAAAGGTGATGAATTTTATCGCAGGAATTATTAATGCTTTCCTGCACTTTATTAAAGGTTACGTCTTCGATATCCTCTTCCGGATAATCGATGACTGCTTCCAAATTTACAATGATATCTACTAAATCAGTACGCAAGCCACGCAATGCCTTAGCAAGCTGTCCATTTTGTTGGCGCACTGCCAATTTTAAGGAAGCTTCACTGCGGGATTTGATAATATCCATTACAGCTTCCGCCTGAGTTAAATCTATACGACCGTTGAGGAAAGCACGTTTTGTGAATTCCCCCGGTTCAGCAGGACGAGCGCCTGCTTGATAACTAAGCTCTAAGATTTTTTTCAAAGATTGAATACCGCCGTGACATTGAATTTCTACAACATCTTCAGCAGTATAAGAGCGAGGAGCTTTCATATAAACTGTTAATACTTCGTCTACCAAGTCCTCTTTATCATAAACGTGACCATAAACCATGGTGTTAGGAGCATAATCAGCTAAAGATTTACCAGAAGCAGCGTGGAATAATTTTTCACCAACTGCTAAAGCATTTTCACCGCTGATACGAATAACGCCAACAGCTCCTTCACCTAACGCCGTAATGACAGCGCTGATAGTTTCTTCTTGCATTATAACTCCCTCCGTAAAATTACATACTTAGTCTATTATAATATTATACGATATTATGAACTGACTTGTATATTAAAAAAATAAAACCCGATAAAAATTTATCGGGTTTTGATGATTATTTTTTCAGTTCGATTACTACATGACGGTACGGTTCGTCACCTTCACTCAAGGTGGTTACGCGACGGTCATTTTGCAATGCCATGTGAATGATTTTGCGTTCATGGGGATTCATGGGTTCCAATGCAACGCGTTCACCACTGCGTTTAACTTTGTCAGCCAAACGATAAGCCAAACGGTTCAAGGTTTCAATGCGGCGGTCGCGATAATCTTCAACATCGATGATTACGCGTACACGATCTGCACTGTTTTTGTTAGCAACCAAGTTGGTCAAGTATTGGAGAGAATCCAAGGTTTGACCATGTTTGCCAATCAAGATACCCATATCAGCGCCGTGAAGTTTAAAGGTTACGGAACCATCGTTTTTGTTAACGAATTTTTCCATAACAACTTCAATTTTCATTGCGTGGAATACTTTTTGCAAGAATTCTCTTGCTTTAGCAACAGCTTCGTCATTTACAACGAATTTTTTAGGCTCACGAGCTGCACGTTCTTCGGTAACAGCAGGAGCTTCTTCTTTTTCTTCTTTAGCTTCAGTTTCAACTACAGTTTCTACTACGGGAGCTGCTTCTTCTACTACGGTTTCTACCACAGTTTCTTCTACAACAACTTCTTTAGCAGTCACACGAACTTTAGCATCTTTACCAAAAAAGCCGAACAAGCCTTTTTTGCCTTCTTCGAGAACTTCGATTACAGCTTCTTCAGCGGTAATGTTTAATTCTTTCAGAGCAGCAGCAACAGCTTCTTCAACAGTTTTTGCAGTCTTTTCTACAAAAGCCATCATAACAACTCCTAAATTTATTATTTAGACGCAGCAGCTTTGTTCATTACAGCTTGCTGTGCAATTTGCATAATGTTCATTACAACCCAGTAAATAACAAGGCCAGCCGGGAAAGTGAAGCTGATGTAACCAATGAACAAGGGCATGAAGTAGAGCATCATTTTACCTTGTGCACCGCCACCTTCAGGCATGGTTTGTTTGGATTGAATAAAAGTAGTCAATGCAGAAAGAATCGGTAAAATGTACCAGGGATCCGGATTGGAAATGCTTTCCATCCACAAGAAGTTGGAAGGACCAACATATTGGAAATCGCGGATACCGTAGAAGATACCAATCATAATCGGCATTTGGATAATCAAAGGCAAGCAACCGGACAAGGGGTTAACGCCTTCAGTTTTATAAAGGTTAGCCAATTCTAAGTTCAAACGTTGTTTATCGTCTTTGTACTTAGCTTGGATTTCTTTCATTTTCGGCTGAATTTTATTCATAGCCTTCATGGATTCGATTTGTTTTTTAGTAATGGGGTACAAAGCAATTTTGATGATAACGGTCATCAGGATAATTGCAATACCATAGCTGGGCATACCCAAAGTTTCAGTAACGCCATACATAAAAGTAAGCGCTTGTTGAACGAGATTGCTGAGGAAGTCCATATATCAATACTCCTTACAAAGAATGTAACTGTCTTTTGCAATTTGAACCTATCTTATTCAACAGGATCATAGCCACCGGGATGAAAAGGATGACATTTTGCCAAGCGTTTAATTGTTAGCCAACTACCTTTTAAAGCACCTTTCTTTTGCAGTGCTTCAATGGCATAAGCTGAACAAGTAGGATAAAACCTACATTTTGGACCAAACATCGGTGAAATAAATAACTGATAAAATCTGACGAAAAGAATCAGAATTTTTGCCATTTAATTTACATCCTTACTCTTGTAACAGTGCTGCTCTCTTAGCAAGTCTTAAAAAAACACGCTCATAAGTCTTTAAATCAGCCTTCGCCAATTTGCGGCGAGCTACCCAAACAATATGATATCCTTTTTTAAGCCTCATCTTATGCATTCTAAAAACTTCGCGCATAAGACGCTTCATACGATTGCGTACAACGGCACATCCTAATTTCTTGCCAACTGCCATACCTATTTTTACATCATCCTGTTGACCAGTCAAAATGTAAAAAACAGACATACCGTCAACAACGGAACGTCCCTTATTATACACAACTTGAAAACTCTTTTTCGATTTTAAACGATTAATCTTTTTGAATGAATAAAGCTTTTTCTGCATAAATTAAATACCTGCGCATTGAAAAAATAGGCCACTTGCGCGGCCTATTTTATAATGTTATGCAGACAATTTCTTTCTGCCTCTAGCACGTCTTCTTTTGAGAACTTGACGACCGCCCAAAGTTTTCATTCTTTCTCTGAAACCATGGGTTCTTTTTCTTCTAAGATTGTTAGGTTGAAAAGTACGTTTCATTAAGTATTCCCTCCTTATCCACCAGAATTTTTATCAAATTCTATGAAAATGAATTGATAGCCGTATATACACACGTAAATACATTACTGAATTATTATATGTGAAAACATTTTCCTCGTCAAGTAGAAAACTTCCCAAAAACCACGCATTTAAGCCAAAAAAATGACAAAATAGAACAAAATTACGGAAAATAAAAGCTAAGCGGTAAAAAAATTTCGCAATGATTTGCGAAGTTATCCACAGTCTGATAAAATAAGAGTGGTGTATTTTCTCTAAAAATAATTACAAAAACAATTCCGCGGCAGTGCAAATTCTTTAGAATCACTTGCGCCAAACTGCCGATTTTTTATTTAAAATTTTAGGAAAGGAAATGAAATGATGAAAACTTACGATTTAGCAGAAGTTTGGATTAGATTCACCGAAAAATTCAGCGAATCTGCCAGCGCACAAGTTATGGATACTTGGATCAACCCCATCATGCCCTTAGAAGTGACTGATGAATATTGTAAAGTTGCCGTAAAAAACTCTTTCTTTAAGAGATTCATAGAAGAAAAATATTCTAAAACCATCGAAAGTATTCTCTCTTCCATTATGGAAAAGAACATTAGATTAATTATAGAAGCACCGGAACAAGCAGAAGAACAACAAACCATTCCGGCAATCAAAGTTGCAGACGAACCTATCAAGCCTTTATTTAATGTAGAAAAAGAAGAAGAAGCTGCAGAAAGTAACTTGAATCCCAAATACGTTTTTGAAAATTACGTTATGGGTAATTCTAACCGTTTTGCTTACGCTGCTGCCCAAGCTGTAGCAAATAATCCCGCTACTACTTACAATCCCCTCTTTTTATACGGTGGTGTAGGTTTGGGCAAGACTCACTTGATGCATGCCATTGGTAACCGCATTAAACAAAACGACCCTACCATGAAGGTTCTTTATATTTCCAGTGAAAACTTTACTAACGAAATCATTAACTCCATCTACAATAAAAATACGGAAGCCTTCCGTAAAAAATACCGTAATATTGACTGCCTTATCATCGACGATATTCAATTCCTCAAAGGTAAGGAACAAACTCAGGTAGAATTCTTCCACACCTTTAATGATTTGCGTGATTCCAATAAACAAATCATCATTTCCAGTGATAGACTTCCTAAAGAAATCGAAACTTTGGAAGATAGAATGCGTAGCCGTTTTGAACAAGGCTTGATTGCAGATATTCAACCGCCTGATTTGGAAACTCGTATTGCAATTTTGCGTCAAAAGGCTGCCAACGATAAAATTGAAATGCCTAACGATGTTTTAACCTTACTGGCAACTAGCATTACCAACAACATTCGTGAAATTGAAGGCGTTTACACCAAAATCGTTGCTTATTCTTCCTTAATGGATGTACCTGTAACTTTAGAAATCACTAAAAAGATTCTTGATGACATGGGTAACATAGTTCAAGTTAAACAAATTACCTTTGAAAGTATTACCCAAGCAGTTGCAGAACATTATCGCATTAAACTTGATGAGCTTTTTAATAAAAAACGTACTCAAAATATTGCGTACCCTCGTCAAGTTGCTATGTACTTGTGCCGCGAGCTGGCAGATATGTCCTACCCGCGCATTGGCGAACTGTTCGGAGGCAGAGATCACACCACTGTAATCCACGCTTACGAAAAGATTAGCAACAAGAGCAAAGAAGACAGCAAATTGCAAAAAGATTTGAATACATTGAAAGAAATGTTGAAACAATAAAAGTTATCCACAAAAACTGTTGATAACTATGGTAAAAATTGTGTATAAGTCCACTGAATTATGCAAAGTTTAAAAACTTGTTAGTTGTGTGTATAGAAATTTTGAATTATCAACATGCTTATCTACAAGGCAAAAACCGCTACAGTTAAGGCTTAAATGACATTTTCCACATTATCAACATGTATTACTACTATTACGACTATTCTTTTATAAATATATAATAATAGTAAATCCCGAAGGAGGACTGTGTAAAAATGATTTTTACCTGTAATACAAGTACCCTGAATAAAGCAATTCAAACAGTTCAAAGAGCGATTATTTCTAAACCGAGTACTCCTATTTTTTCCGGCATTCATTTTATTACTAATGAAGATAAATTAGAAATCCAAGCAATGGATTTGAATATGGCAATCTCCTGCACCATTGATGCAGAAATTAAAGAAGCTGGCGAAATCGTAGTATCTGCTAAACATTTTGCAGAACTGATTCGTAAATTGCCCGGTGAAACCATCACCATTGAAAAAAATACTACCAATAAAACTATTAAAGTTAGCTCCGGTAAATCTGAATTCCAACTTTTGTTGATGAACGAAGACGATTATCCGAAATTCCCGGAATTCAATGCAGATAAAACCATTACTATTGAAGACGAAAAAATCAAAGAACTTATTAAGAAAACCATCTTCTCCTGCTCCACTGACGAAGCAAGACCTCTCTTTACCGGTATTCTGGTAGAAATCCAAGATGGCAAAATTACCTTTGTTGGTACTAACACTCACCGTTTGGCAATTAAATCCATGGCTCAAGAAGCTAATGAACCTATGAGCATGATTATTCCTGCTAAAGTTTTAAGTGAAATTTCTCGTAACTTGACCAGCGAAGTACCGCAACAAGTACAAATTTCCCTTTTGAATAACCAAATCATGATTGTTATTGATAATGTGGTAATTGTTTCTCGCTTGATTGAAGGTAAATTCCCTGATTATCGCAAAGTTATTCCGCCTAAATTCGCTATTAAAACTACTGTTAACATTAAAGAAATGGCAGGCGCAGTAGAACGTGTTGCACTTTTTGCAACTGAAGGCGAATATAGCATTGTAAAAATGAGTGTTGAAAATAGCGAATTGACTATTACCTCCAGCAGCCCGGAAGTTGGTACCGGTCGTGAAGTTATCGCTTGCGCAACTGAAGGTGAAAACTTGAATGTTGCTTTCAACTCCAGATATATTCTTGATATTTTGAAAAACCTTGAATCTGAAGAAGCAGTTTTCTCCATGAACACTGCTTTGAGCCCTGTATGTGTTAAATCTACTGAAGAAGAAGATTATACCTACATCGTAACTCCTGTTCGTGTAGTATTCTAAGAGGTGCATTATGCAAAAAGCTGAAGTTGTAATCGATACTGAATATATTGCTATGGATAAGCTTTTGAAATTCTCCGGTCTTGCAGATACCGGTGGACAAGCTTTCATGATGATTGAAGAAGGCATCGTTTCCTTGAACGGTGTTCCTGTTCACGAAAAACGTAAAAAAGTACGTCCTGGTGACGTGGTAAATATTGACGATCAAGTAGAACTGATTATTGTAACCGAATAAGATGAAAATCAATAAAATCTACGCTGTAAATTTTCGTAATTACAGCTCCTGCAATTTAGATTTTTCTTCCATGATTAATGTTTTCTACGGGCAAAACGCTCAAGGCAAAACTAATATCTTGGAAGCAATCTTTTACAGCTCCTTTGGTATGAGTCATCGTACTTTTACGGAAGATGATTTACTAAAAATTAGCTGCAAAGAAATGGCAGTTGGTGTTGAATACGAAAGTTTCAGCGGTGTGCATGATATCAAAATAAAAAAATATCAGCAGTTAGGACGTAATAAGAAAGAAATTTTCTTAGACGGTACTAAGGTTAGACCTAAAGAGCATTACGGTTCTTTGAACGTAGTAATGTTTTCACCGGAAGATTTGCAATTGGTAAAAGGTGAACCAAGCTTAAGACGTCGTTTCTTTGATATGCAAATTGCTCAAACAGACCCTATTTATTACGATTTACTCGTTAAATATAATAGAGTGCTGCAGCAACGCAATAAATTATTGAAGGAAATTCGTGATAATGGTAGTACGCCCCAGCAATTAGAACCTTGGAATAAAGAGTTCATTGTGCTTGCTACTGCCATTGCCAAAAAGCGTCAGCTTGCTTTAGAAAAACTGCAAGCCATTGCCGGAGAAATTTACGCTTCCATTACGGGAAATAAAGAGACTTTAACCATTAAGTATGAGCTAAAGGCTAATAATGGCGAGCTTCTTTATCCTGAAAGTGATTTTTCTGCTTGGGAAATGTTTTATACCAATAAACTTAAAGAGCGTGAACGCATTGATATTTTGCGTGGTAATACAGGCATTGGCCCCCATCGCGACGATATCGTCCTGCTTTTGAATGATATGTCCTTGAAGTCCTTTGGCAGTCAAGGTCAACAACGCAGTGGTGCGTTAGCATTGAAGCTTTCCCAATTGGAATATGTGCGTCGAGAAATTGGCGAGTTCCCCGTACTTTTATTAGATGACGTAATGAGTGAACTTGATAATAATAGACGTGCTCAATTATTACTTTTCATTGATGGCAGGGTGCAAACCTTTATTACTGTTAATGATAGGGAACTTATTCCTGAACTGGCAGGTAATGCTTATTTTGAAATTATGCAAGGGTCTGTAAGAAAGGCTTAAATATGCACAAACAATTTGATAAACCTGACAAAATTATAAAGAATTTGTTTACTTCAGGTTTTGTTCTTCGAGATAAAGAAGGTAGAAGTACAGGTAGACAAGTTAGATTCCCCGGTGCACAGGAAAAGTTTGCAGAATATCTGTTAACTCAAAACTGGCAGGAAATTTGCGGGGCACATTTAGCTAAGAATTGTTGTGTACATAAAATTAAAGGTGATGCTTTAACCATCAGAACAGCAAGCTCCATGCTAGCCAACGAGCTTTTCATGATGAAGGAGCTGTTCCTGAAAAAAATAAATGCCTGCCTTGATGGCAAGCTGGTTATAAAAAAATTAAACTTTCAAGCTGGTAGTAATATTATCCAATACAGTAAGGATGAAGAAAAAGTTTCAGAAGAGACTGTAGTGGAGCCTACTAAATATACTAAACCTTGTTTAAAATGTGGTGTAATCGTCCAATCAGATAATAATTTATGTGATGTGTGTGCTCGTGAAGAAAAAAATCTTTTAATGAGTAAGATTGCGGAACTTTTAAACGTACAGCCTTGGATGAAGTACGAAGAATGTTCTAAGTACTTTAGATGTGATAGAATTCTTTTCAATAGAGTTAAAGATAGTTTAAAAAACACTTATTTTGAAAGAGTACGCTTAAACAGTGCTGATGAAAAGGATTGTTTAATGGCAGTAATGTTTTTGACAGGCAAAGAGCCTGGCGAAATAGACGAAAAAATTTATGAGAATGGGTTAGCTCATTTACGGAGGAAGCAAAGTGTATTTACACCTGGGATCAGATTGCATGGTAAAAAATAGTGAGATTATCGCAATCTTTAATTTGCGTGACCCACAATCTGAAATTTACAAAGACTATGTAGAAAAATATAGAGATAGATATAAAATTGTTGATTTATCTGAGGGTGAAGGCTGTTCCAGCTGTATTTTGACCGAAGATACCATTTATTTATCAGCAATTTCTGCGTTGACATTAAAGAAGCGTGTGGAAGAAGACTTCCTCGCTGATTCTGTTTATAGTAATTTTTAGGAGGTACCCATGGCAAATAACATTGATATTGAAGAAGCTACAACAGTAAATGGCCAATATGGCGCTGACCAGATTCACGTTTTAGAAGGTTTGGAAGCAGTACGTAAAAGACCGGCAATGTATATTGGCAGTACCTCTGCTCGTGGCTTGCATCATTTGGTTTATGAAGTTGTCGATAACAGTATCGACGAAGCTTTGGCTGGCTTCTGTAACGATATTCGTGTAATCATTCATGCAGATAACAGTATTACCGTACGCGATAATGGTCGTGGTATTCCTGTTGATATGATGAAAAAAGAAGGCAAACCTGCAGTTGAAGTTATTATGACCGTTCTCCACGCCGGTGGTAAATTTGGCGATGGCGGTTATAAAGTTTCCGGTGGTTTGCACGGCGTAGGCGTAACCTGCGTTAACGCACTTTCTGAAAGCATGGATGTAGAAGTTCGTCGTGGAGGTAAATGCTATGGCATTGCTTTTGAACAAGGCAAAACTACTACCCAACTTTATGTAAAAGGCGATTCTGACGAAACCGGTACTACCGTTCACTTCAAACCGGACGCTACCATTTTCTCCGAACTTGTTTACAGCTACGAAACTTTGCGTATGCGTATTCGTGAGTTGGCGTTCCTTAACAAAGGTATTACCATTACTTTAAGTGATGAACGTGAAGACGGTAAAACTGAAACCTTCCACTTTGGTGGCGGTATCATTGAATTCGTAAATTACGTTGATAACAACAAAGATAAAATTAACGCTGAACCCATTTATTTGGAAGGCGAAAAGAACGGTATCATTGTAGAAGTTGCAATGCAATACTGCGATACCTACAGTGAAAATGTCTTTACCTATGTAAACAACATTAACACTGAAGAAGGCGGTACCCATTTAAGTGGTTTCCGTAAAGCTTTGACCAGAACTATCAATGGTTATGCTCGTAAAAATAACCTTTTGAAAGAAAATGAAGATGCTTTAAGCGGTGAAGACGTGCGTGAAGGTTTGACCGCAGTTATCAGCTTAAAGATTCCTAATCCTCAATTTGAATCCCAAACTAAAATTAAACTGGGCAATAGCGAAGTTATGCCCATCGTTGATAATTTAGTTGGCGATGCTTTGAATGAATTCATGGAAGAAAATCCTTCCATTGCTAAAAAGATTGTTGAAAAATCCATTATTTCTGCCCGCGCTCGTATGGCAGCACGTAAAGCACGCGAGCTTACCCGTCGTAAAAATGCGTTGGAAGTTAGCAGCTTGCCAGGTAAACTTGCAGATTGCCAAAGTAAAGATGCAGCAGAAACTGAAATTTACCTTGTCGAAGGTGATTCCGCAGGTGGCAGTGCTAAACAAGGTCGTGACCGTAAGTTCCAAGCTATTCTCCCCTTGCGTGGTAAAATCTTAAACGTAGAAAAAGCTCGTCTTGATAAAATTTTGAGCAGTGAAGAAATCCGTAATATGATTACTGCTTTTGGTTGTGGTATTGGTGATGACTTTGATATTAACAAAGCTCGTTACGGCAAAATCATTATCATGACCGATGCCGACGTCGACGGCGCTCACATTCGTACCTTGCTGTTGACTTTCTTCTATCGTTATATGCAACCTTTGATTAGAGAAGGCCATGTATTTATTGCACAACCCCCTCTCTATTTGGTACGCAAAGGCACTAAACATCACTATGCTTACAGTGACGAAGAACTGCAAAATGTTTTGGATGAAGTTGGTCGCGACAGCAACCCCTACATCCAACGCTATAAAGGTCTTGGTGAAATGAACCCGGAACAATTGTGGGAAACCACTATGAACCCGGAAGACCGTACTATTTTGCAAGTTCAATTGGAAGATGCTGCAGAAGCAGACAAAATCTTCTCTATCTTGATGGGCGATAAAGTAGAACCGCGCCGTCAATTTATTGAAGAAAACGCACGTAAAGTTCGTAACTTAGACTTGTAATTTGTGAGGTTGAATAAAATGGCTAAAATTAGAAAAAATCTTTCTGATGAAGATATGTTGAAGGGTTTTAGTGAAGAACTTTCCTTTGAAAACGGTATCTATTCTGAAGAAAAAACTACCGCACGCATGAAACTTAAAGCAAAAGCTCCTGCTCCTGCGAAAAAAGAGCTGCTGCTTCCCCAAGATGCTCAAGAACGTTTAAACCGTTTCCTTTTGGAAATCAGCATGGAATGGTTGAAAAACAAAAACGGCGACTGCACTTGGAAAGTTTTAAAAGAAGGCGGACAAATTGTTATTAAGCCTGTTGCGAAAAGTAAATAATGAATACTAAGACTTTTAAATTACCTCAGTTTACAGCTGAGGTAATTTTACCTAAACAATATAATGAAACAAAATTAGTAGTTGCAGGTGGCAGAACGCCTGAAATCCCTTGGCTTCAAGAAGTTGCAACTACTAAAAAGCTTTACTGCGCAGATAAAGGCATTGAAGTTTGCTTAAAAGCAAATTTAGTACCTACTTCCCTTTTTGGTGATGGCGATAGCGGTTCTAAAGAAGCTTACGAAAAAGCACAAGCCTTGGGAACTAAGGTAGAAAGCTTCCCTGTAGAAAAGGACGATACAGATTTGCAGTTACTTCTGCAAAATTTAGAAGGTAGCGACTTAATCTGCACCGGGGTATGGAGCGGTAGGTTTGATCACCTCTACAGCAATGTTTTTTCCTTACTTAGTTATAAAGAAGAACATCAAGCACAAGTTATCTTGGCAGATGATAAGGAAGCAATGCTTTTAGTAACTGCCGGTGAAGCAGTAAAGCTTTGCCTACATAAAAAAGTAAAAGCCTTGTCCCTACTCCCTTTGAGTGAGGTAAACAAGGTTACCTTAAAAAATGTGCGTTGGGAATTAGAAGAAGCAGAACTTAAATTACTGCACCCATACGCCATTAGCAATATTCCTCAAGATGAAGTTACCTTTGAATGTCTTGCAGGAAAAATTGGTTTATATTTATGTTTTGAAGAATGAGTTTAGAGGGGTTTTATGGAACAATTTGTTGCTGAGCTAAATTTATATACAGTAGCATTTTTATTAATTGCAGGCTTCGTAGCTTGCTTTATTGATTCCACAGTTGGTGGTGGTGGCTTAATTTCTGCTCCTGCACTTTTGGCTTTAGGTATGCCTGTTCCTTTGGCACTTGGTACAAATAAGCTTTCTGCTTCTACAGGTGCATTTACCAGCATACTTTCCTTTTGGCGAGCAGGTAAGATTAACAAAATAGCACTGTATTTTATGCCACTATCTTTTATAGGCTCTGCGGTTGGTGCTTATGTAGTTTATCTTTTGCCGGAAGAACTGATGAAGAACATCATCGTAGTAATGCTTGTGGCAGTAGCAGTTTATACCTACTTCCGTAAGGATTGGGGCGATGTTGCTTCTAAAGAAGAACTGGGTACTAAAGAATATATTGCCGTGGCAATAATGGCTTTAGGCTTAGGTTTTTATGATGGCTTCTTTGGCCCTGGCACTGGTTCTTTCTTAATCTTTGGCTTCTTGTTTTTAGGCTGTGATTTTGTTACTGCTGCAGGTAATGCCAAAGCTTTAAACTTTGCCAGCGGTATTGGCGCTTTGATGTCCTTTGCTTTAAGTGGTTCCGTAGTTTGGACTTACGGTGTAATTATGGCTGGCGGTATGATTGTAGGCGCAATTTTTGGCTCCCGCATGGCAATAAAAAAAGGAGCGGCTTATGTGCGACCGCTCTACTTATTGGTTACTTCCTTGCTGATTGGTAAGCAGGTTATTGATATCTTATTTAAATAGTTTTTATAAATTTACAAGATAGCCTTTCATGTTGATGAATTCTGAATTATTCATTGATATGGAAGGCTTTTATTTATTTCTAGTAAACCATTTTTTCATAGTTCCAAGTACTTTTATTAATTCTTCTTCATTAATTATATAAGGAACCATAGCATACATATAATTTAAAAATGGTCTACTAAAGACATCTTCATCGTAGGCAAATTGTTGGTAACCTTTGATGGTTTCTTCGTCATAAACTTCTATACAAATACAAGCACCCATAATTCGTATTTCTTTTATCCTTGGATCACTGAAGCCAGCCATTTCTCTTCTAGTTATTTCTTCTATCTTTTTTATTTTGTCCATATAATTATTTTTTTCGAAGAGTTCTATGGATTTTAAAGAAACACTGCAGGCTAAAGCATTTCCCATAAAGGTTGGACCGTGCATTAGTGCTTTTTGAGGGTCATCATCGTAAAAAGCATCAAAAACTTTTTTATTAGCGACTGTTACTGCGTGTCCAATATATCCACCTGTTAAAGCTTTACCTAAAATTAAAATATCGGGTTGCACTATGTCTGCTACAAAACGATGACCAGTTCTTCCAAAGCCTGTGGCAACTTCATCAAAAATTAAAAGAATATTATATTTATCACAAAGTTCACGGGCGCGTTTTAAAAAAGCAATATCATACATGCGCATACCGCCTGCTCCTTGTAGTAATGGTTCAACAATGAAGCAGGTAAGATATTGATGGTATTGTGCGAAGGCTTTTTCTAATGCTGTAATTTCTGTGGGAATATGGATGATATTTTGATTTTTACCATAAACTTCTAAAACGAAATGATAGTCTTCGTCATCTCCAACTTCCATCGTTTTAAAGGTGTCGCCGTGATAAGCATGCTCTAAAGATAAAATCATGGTGCGTTTGTTTTCAGTAAGGCTTTCAATTTCTAAATTATTGCCATGATGGCAATTTTCCAGAGCAAGAATTGTGTTATGTTGCCTTTTATTTTGATTAACATAGAATTGTAAAGCCATTTTTAAAGCAACTTCAACGGCAACACTACCGGAATCGGAAAAGAAACAGTAATCTAAATCACCGGGTAGAAATTCTTTTAATTTTTGAGCAAGTCTTTGAGCAGGCTCGTGAGATAAGCCACCTAACATAACATGGGAGAATTTATCAACTTGATTTTTAATAGCAGCGTTTAATTGTGGATGCTTATAACCGTGAATAACACTCCACCAAGAAGAAACGGAATCAATAAGCTTTTTATTTTCTGTGTAAAGATAAACACCTTCGGCATCAATAATCTTGTAGGGAGTAGCCAAGGTTTTCATTTGAGCATAGGGATACCAAAGCATATAAATCACTCCTTTTACGAAAAATAATTTAATAGCTCATTTACTGCAAGGGGAAAATGGTTTTCATTTTGTTTTATACAAGCAACTGCTTCAAGATTAGTCATTGACTGACACATTTTTAAATTATCAGTGTGCAGTAAATTATTCTTTTGATAGTTGTTAAGGACATATCCTTGAACATTTATATTGAGTGTTTGTAAATAATCAATAGTTAAGCAAAGATGATTAATGGTTCCTAAACCTGCATCTGCAACTATTAAGCAAGGAAAATTATAATGACCTATAAAATTAGTAATAGTGTAGATATCACCATTATCATAAGTAAGGGGGCATAAAACTCCGCCTGCGCCTTCAATTACTATATATTCATATTTTTGACAGAGCTTTCGTAGTGAAAAATGAATTTTAGGGATACTTATACTTTGTTTGTTTAATTGTGCTGCTAAATGAGGAGAGTAAGGCTCCGTAAAAAGATAGGGACACATTTCCTCAACAGGTTGATTGGTTTTAGCAAAGTTTTTTATAAATAGAGAATCACCTGGTAAGATATTACCTTTACTATCTTGCTTATTATCACTCATAGCAGGTTTAAAATAACCAACATTGATTCCCGCATCTACTAATTTTTTAACTATTAATGCTGCAATATAGGTTTTACCAACATTGGTTCCTGTTCCTGTAATAAATAAAAATTTACTCATTTATTACCTCCACTCTATATCCTAAGGATTTAATTAACTCTAAATCACTTGCAATAGTTGTTCCTGTCGTAGTAAGCATATTTCCTGAGATGGCTGCGTTAGCTCCGCTGAGAAAACAGCTTCTCCCCTGATCTTTAAGCAAACTTCTTCCTCCTGATAATCTAAGAAAGGCGTTAGGTAAAATAAATCGATAAGTTGCCACGATACGCTGTATGTCAGTTGGTGTAAGAGTGTCGTTATTTTCTAATGGTGTACCTGGAATGGGATTCAGTATGTTAATGGGAACACTGTTAATACCAAGTTCTCGTAAAGTAAGAGCCATATCTATTCTGTCTTCAACACTTTCACCAAGTCCCATTATTCCACCGCTGCATACTTCTAACCCAGCTTCTTGGGCAGCTTTAATAGCATTTACTTTATCTGCAAAAGTATGCGTGGTACAAATATTAGGAAAGTTTTTAGAAGAAGTCTCTAAATTATTATGAACTCTACTGACACCTGCATTCTTAAGTTTGGAATATTGCTCTTTATTAAGTAAGCCAAAGGAAGCACATACTAATAAATTGGTAGTTTCTTTAATCGTACGGATTGAATGACATACTTTATCAATTTCATCGTCGGTTAGGCTTCTTCCGGAAGTTACAAGAGCAAAACGAAGCATGCCATCTTGGTCATTTAATCTTGCTTGTTCAAGAATTGAATGTGTATTAAGCAAAGGATAGACACTTACATTTGTTTTATTATAGGCAGATTGAGCACAGAACCTACAATTTTCAGAGCAAAGTCCGCTTTTAGCGTTAATTATGGTGCAAATATCAAAGGTGTTTTTACAGAAGTGTTTGCGAATCTCATTAGCTTGATGGCAAAGTTCATCCAATGGTTGTTTGTAAAGAAGTAAAGCTTCAGCTTTAGTAATTTGTTGATTTGCTATAACTTTTTTGGTCATTAAATCAATATAAGTCACAAAATCACCTTCTTTGAAGTTTAATATGAGGAAGCATCTTTTCGGCAAGGTAAGCGGCTAAGAAGCACAGGGCAATATCGCCTGGTATTGGCAAAAGGAAACAATATAAAAAAAGAGTATGTAAAGTTATAGGCATACCTAAGTAAAAGTTACTGATGAAATAACAATAGATAGTGCCACAGAAATACAGAATTGCTAAGCCAATAAAATTTGCTATTAGTAAATCCAAATAGTTAGGATTAGAAGTTTTATAAGCAAAATAACCTGTAGCATAGGTTGCCAGAGCATAGCCAACAAGATAACCAAAAGTTGGATTAAAAATATATCCAGGACCACCACCTTCAGAAAAAACTGGCAACCCAACTAAGCCGCAAAAAACATATGATGCAACGGAAATAGAACCCAACCTTGCACCTAAAAGTAATCCAGCTAGCATGGTGAATAAAAATTGCAAGGTGAAGGGAACAAGTGGAACAGGAATTTGGATCTTTGCACCAATTGCTATAAGAGCCACAAAAAGTGCCGATAAAACAATTTCATATGTTTTCAAAATATCACCCCAATTATTTTGGTTTTCTCAAAAATTGTTATCACCCTCTTGAACCGCGGTAAGATTATTTGCGCACCTACAATATAGCACAGTAATAATTTTATGTAAACCAATTTTGTGATTTTGGTTAACGATAAATTATAAGGTGACCTAACTTTGAAAAAAGAAACAAAATATGGTATAATAAAGCATTAAAATTTAGTTTATACGCAAAATAGATGTATTAGATAATTGTTGAAATGTATTGATTTAATGGAAAGTAAAGGGTGATAAAGTGGATTTAGAAAATACTACTGGCAAAATTTTACCGGTTTATATTGAAGATGAAATGCAAAAGTCTTACATTGACTATGCAATGAGCGTTATCATTCAACGTGCTTTACCTGATGTTCGCGACGGTTTGAAACCTGTTCACCGCAGAATTTTATACGCTATGCACGAAGCAGGTATGGCTTCTAACAAGCCTTATAAAAAATCTGCACGTATCGTCGGCGAAGTTTTAGGTAAGTATCATCCCCACGGCGATTCTTCCGTTTATGAAGCTATCGTTCGTTTGGCGCAAGACTTCTCTACCCGTTACTTAATGGTAGATGGTCATGGTAACTTTGGTAGTGTGGACGGCGACGGCGCAGCTGCAATGCGTTATACAGAAGTTCGTATGGCGAAAATTGCAGAAATGATGCTTGAAGACATCGAAAAAGAAACTGTTGACTTTGGCCCCAACTACGATGAATCCTTAAAAGAACCCAGCGTACTTCCTTCTAAAGTTCCTGCACTCTTAATCAATGGTAGTGCCGGTATTGCAGTAGGTATGGCTACTAACATTCCTCCTCACAATTTGAGCGAAGTTGTTAATGGCCTTGTTATGCTTATTGATAATCCTGATGCGGAAATCCCCCAATTGATGACTGCTATTAAAGGCCCTGACTTCCCCACCGGTGCTGCAATTTTAGGTACTGATGGTATCCGCAGTGCTTATAATACCGGTCGTGGTGTTGTGAAGATTCGTGCTAAAGCTGAAATCGAGCCCATGCAAAAAGGCAAGCACCGCATCGTTGTAAGTGAAATCCCCTATCAAGTAAATAAAGCTCGCTTGATTGAAAATATTGCTCAACTTGTTAAAGATGGTGTTGTAGAAGGCATTACCGATTTACGCGATGAATCTGACCGTAGAGGTATGCGCATCGTTATCGAATTAAAGAGCGATGTAGTACCTGATGTAGTTCTTAACCAACTTTACAAACATACTCAATTACAAAGCTCCTTTGGTATCATTATGCTTGCCCTTGTAAAAGGTCAACCGCGCATTTTGAACCTTAAACAAATTTTAGAATATTACCTTGAACATCAAAAAGAAGTTATTACCCGTCGTACCCGCTTCGAATTGGGCAAAGCTCAAGACCGCGCTCACATCTTGGAAGGTTTGAAAATTGCTCTTGATAATCTTGATGAAGTAATCAAAACCATTCGTAACAGCGCAACTGCGGATATTGCAAAAACTTCCTTGATGGAAAAATTCAATCTTAGCCAACGCCAAGCGCAAGCAATCCTTGATATGCGTTTGCAACGCTTGACCGGTTTGGAACGTAAGAAAATTGATGATGAATACATCGATGTTATGGAACAAATCGATTGGTTGGAAAGCGTATTGGCAGATGAAAGCAAAGTAATGAACATCATTAAAGAAGACTTGCTTTTAGTGCAAAAGAAATTTGGCGATGCTCGTCGCACTGAAATTTCTACCGATACTTCCGAAATGGACATTGAAGACCTTATTGCGGAAGAAGACATCGTAGTTACCATTAGCCATCAAGGTTATATCAAACGTCAAACTTTGGATAACTTCCGCAGTCAAAAACGCGGTGGCGTAGGTAAAACCGGTGGTAGTGGCAAAAAAGCGGATGATTGCGCTGAGCACTTGTTCCTTTCTACCACTCACCATAATATCTTGTTCTTTACCAATAAAGGTAAAGTATACCGTCAAAAAGGTTATGAAATCCCCGAAGCAGGACGCACTGCTAAAGGTACTGCCATCATCAACCTGCTCCCCATCGAACAAGGAGAAAAAATCACCGCAGTTATTCCTGTTAAGGAATTCAAGGATGATCACTTCATGTTCATGGCAACCAACAAAGGTACTGTTAAGAAAACTAATCTCGTAGATTTCGACAGTGCTCGTAAAACTGGTTTGATTGCTATTAACCTGGATGCTAACGAAGATTTGATTGGCGTAGAAATGACTGACGGTAATAGCGAAATCGTAATTGCAACCAGAAATGGTATTGCTATCCGTTTTGACGAACAAGACGTAAGACCTATGGGTAGAACTGCTCATGGCGTGCGTGGTATTACCTTGAACTATGGCGACGAAGTTGTTGCTATGGACAGCGTTGCTAACGAAGAATACGAAGTGCTGACCGCTACTGAACTTGGTATGGGCAAACGCACTGCTGTTAGTGAATATCGCAAGCAAACCCGCGGTGGTAAAGGCGTAATCAATATGAAGATTACTGAAAAAACCGGTACCGTTGTAGGTATGCGTGTTATCAATCCGGAACAAGAAATCATGATGATTACCGCAGGTGGTATCATTATCCGCATTGATGTTGACCAAATCTCCCAATACAGCCGTAACACCCAAGGCGTAAAACTTATGACCTTGAACGATGATGATAAAGTAGTTTCCTTAGCTGCTATTCATCACGAAGAAGAAGCTGAATAAAAAATAAACGGACTAGCCGAAAGGTTAGTCCGTTTTTGCGTTTAAGCTATAATTTTTTCTACGATACCGTATTGGTTTATTGCTACGGTTATAGAAGCTTCATCACACTTCCATTGATATTGATAATCAAAATCTGATTCTTGCAGTAAGCTTCCCGGTGCGTGGAAAAGTTCAATTAAATCTGAATACCCCTGCCCTACTCTAGCCTTTTGGATAGTTTCGGCAGTTATGGTAGTAATATCAGTGTCTGTTGTGAACTTGGAATAAAAGTTTTCGTAAAGAACTTTGCTATCAAAATAATCGCGAGAGCAAGGCCAAGTAGTTTTATGCAAGGCTGCTCTTTGCTCACATAAGGCAAATTTATAATCCTTCCAATCCACATATTTTTGAGTACGACGATAAGCGTTTTCTACCATAGCTTTTAAAGCAGCAACAGTTACGCTATCTTCTTTAGAAATGTTTTCCAAAGCAAAGGAAAGCACCATATCCTTAAACTTGGGCAGATAATTTGCTTCTAAAAGTTTAGGAAGTTCTGCTTCGTTGTGGTAATCGGTTTTATCTTTATAAGTTTTGCGAAGAGTATCCATTTCTTCAACCAAAGCGATTAAAGGAAGATAATACTTTTCGTGCATGGCTTTAGCGAAATCTATGGAAGTTTTATCAATTTTATCAGGGATGCAAAAGATACACATAGGCTTGCCTCCTTTGTTGTAGTTTTAGAATTTGCTTTGATTATATTATACTACAAAAATGGTAGAAATTCTATGGGAGTCAAGATTGTTATATCTAAAGCGTTACTAAATTTAAAACTAGTTTATTATAAAAATTAATATTTTCTGTTCAATGTCCTGTTTATAGGACATTTACTTGCCTTATCTTCATTAAGGGTAGATAATGAACTTGTCCTGAGAGGGATGAAGTACATTTTTAAACAGAAAAGAGGTAATTATTATTACGCAGAAAACGGGTAGTACACAAAAAGTTTTACCGCGTTTTTCCTTGCTTTCTACGGAGGAATTACAAATCTTAGTCCACGAAGTACAACTGGACAAGCAAGAATCCATTGACAAACTTTGCCAATATTTCAAACCACTCATTAACAAAGAAGCTCGTCGTTTGAACGTTTATAATGCTTTAGGCGAAGATGCAGAAAATGTTGCTTGGGTGGTATTCCTAAGTTTCATTCGTCGTTACAATGGTGCAGATTACAAGCATTTGCCAGGGTTGATACAGTGTCATTTGCGTTATGAACTGCTCCATGAAGTACAAAAGGCTGGTGAACTTTGGGACAATGAAGTAGAAGCTGATGAAGCATTGGAGAATCAGACACATGAACCGATTGAAGAAGTATTTTCTAGGTTGGTGGTACGAGAATTGCTTAGAAGCTTACCTTCACGACAGCACAAGATTTTTAAAATGTATTTAGAAAAACAGGCAAACAATCTTCAGATTGCCCGTGAACTGAAATGTAGTTTGAATACGGTAAAACGGCAAAAGTTAAAAGCCGTTGATACGCTCAAAGAAAAATTAAAAACTTAGCAGTAACTTAGGCACGTTGAACGACGTGCCTTTTAATATTTAAGTTAGTACTAACTTTAGAGTAAGGAGGCAAATCTTAAGGATTTGCTGGAATTGATGGCAGAAGAAAAAAAGAAAAAGAAAAAAAGAAGATTCACCCTTTAAGTGAGTAATTTTTCGGGAAAAAGGCTCACCTTTTAGAAAAAATTTTTTAAAAAGCTAAAAACAGACCAAGAAAATATTTTAAACTATTGATTAAATTAAAAGTTTAATTTATAATAAGAAACGAAGTCAATAGACGACCACTTTAGTCTACAACTTCGTACGTCGTAAAAACGGGGAGGGAAAATGATGATCGGCAAAGTAAAGTGGTTCAACGCTGAAAAGGGTTATGGCTTTATCATTTGCGATGATGGTAGCGATGTATTCGTTCACTATACCGCAATCAAAATGAGAGGCTTTAAAACTTTGATTGAAGGTCACGAAGTAAAATTCGAGACTATTCAAGGTGCGTGTGGAATTCAAGCTATTAATGTGATTCCATTGCGACCGTTGCTTTAAACTGAGCATTACCCAATCTTTATGTAGTAGGTTCAAACGCTGTCAAATTTTCGGCAGCGTTTTTACTTTTTAAATTGAAAAATATTTGTGGCAAAGAACTGTATAAATCAGTTCTTTTTTTATATTTTTTGTGTTAGAATGAAAGTGCATAATTATTTTTAAAATTCAGTGAGGAAGTGAAGGAATGGAATTTGTAAAATCTGCTGACGTTGTCGTTATCGGCGGCGGTATTGTCGGTACTGCTATTTTACGTGAACTTTCCAAATATGATTTACAATGCGTTTTGGTAGAAAAAGAACCTGACGTTTCTTTGGGTACTACTAAAGCAAACAGTGCAATTTTGCACGCTGGCTTTGACGCTCCTACCGGTAGCCTTAAAGCTATTACCAACGTACGTGGTAACAGATTGTATCATCAATTGGAAAGAGAACTGGATTTAGATATTAAATGGACTGGCTCTTTGGTTGTTGCTACTACTGACGAAGAAATGGCAACTTTGCAAGAATTGATGGCTCGTGGCAATGCTAACGGCGTTGAAGGCTTGCAAATTTTGTCTGCTGACGAAGTTTTGGAACAAGAACCTAACTTGCAAAACGTTAAAGGCGCTTTGTGGGCTCCCAGTGCTGGTGTTTGCTGGCCCTTTGGTGCTACTGTTGCTTTTGCTGAATGTGCTGTTCAAAACGGTGCAGAAGTTATGTGCGATACCAAAGTTTTGGGCTTCGTTAAAGAAGATGGTCGCATTGCAGGCGTAGAAACCAACAAAGGCGTTATCAAAGCTAAATATGTAGTAAACGCTGCTGGCGTATATGCTGATGAAATTGCTAAATTGGCTGGCGATGACAGCTTTACTATTACCGCTCGTAAAGGCGAATACATCCTGTTCGACAAAACCGCTTGCAACAGCTTGGTTTATGGCGTAGTATTCCCCTGCCCCACTAAAAAATCCAAAGGTATTTTGGTTTGCACCACTACCCACGGTAATACCTTCATTGGCCCCAACGCTAATGAATTGGAAGATAAAGAAGACCATGCAGTTACCATGGACGGCATGAACGAAATCATGACCTCTGCTCGTAAACTGATTGCTAACCTGCCCATGGGTCAAGCTATTACCCAATTTGCAGGCTTGCGTGCAGTTTCCAGCACCGGCGATTTTATCATTGGTCCTTCTGCTGTTGAAGGTTTCTTCAATGCTGCTGGTATGCAATCCCCCGGTTTGACCGCTGCTCCTGCAGTTGGCGAACTTATTGCTAACGAAATCGCTCGCGTAAGCGGCGCTGCTAAAAAAGCTGACTTCAAAGCTGAACTGCCCAAGAAAAAAGCTTTCTTGCGCATGACTAGAAAAGAACAAGCTGAAGCTATTAAAGAAAACAACCTCTACGGTCGTGTAATTTGCCGCTGCGAAACCATCACCGAAGGTGAAATCGTAGAAGCAATCAACTCTCCTGTTGGCGCACGTACTGTTGACGGCGTAAAACGTCGTACCCGTGCTGGTATGGGTCGTTGCCAAGCTGGCTTCTGCGGTCCGCGTGTAACCCAAATTTTGGCTCGCGAACTGAACATTCCCATTACCGAAGTTTTGAAAGAACGTACTGATTCTCATATGTTCTACGAAAAATATGCAGCTGATGGCGGGGAGGAATAATTATGAACCAATTATATGATGTAATTATTATTGGCGGCGGCCCTGCTGGTCTTTCTGCTGCTTACAGCGCATGGGAAAATGGCGCTAAAAAAATCATCGTTATCGAACGTGACCGCGAATTGGGCGGCATTTTGCAACAATGCATTCACAATGGCTTTGGTCTGCACCACTTCAAAGAAGAATTGACCGGCCCTGGTTATGCTTATCGTTGCATCGAAATGATTAAAGACAAACCGGAAATCGAAACTTTGGTTGACACCATGGTTCTCGAAGTTAAACCTGATAAAACCGTTATCGCAGTTAGCCCTGAAAAAGGCTTGTTGGAACTCAAAGGTAAAACTGTAATTCTGACCATGGGTTGCCGTGAACGTACTCGTGGCGCTATCCGTACTCCGGGTGAACGTCCGGCTGGCGTATTCACTGCAGGCGCTGCTCAACGTATGGTTAATATGGAAGGTTACTTGCCCGGCCACAAAATCGTAATTTTGGGTTCTGGCGACATCGGCTTGGTTATGGCTCGTCGTATGAGCCTTGAAGGCTGCAAAGTACAAGCTGTACTTGAAATCTGCCCCTTCTCCAACGGCTTGACCCGTAATATCGTACAATGCTTGCATGACTACGATATTCCCTTGTACCTCTCCCACACCATCACTAAAATTCATGGCGATACCCGCGTAACCGGTATTACCGTTGCTAAAGTAGATGACAAAATGGCTCCGATTCCGGGTACTGAATTCGATATCGAATGCGATACCGTTCTCCTTTCCGTTGGCTTGATTCCTGAAAACGAATTGTCCAATGGTTTGAACCTGGAAATGGCTCCGTTGACTGCAGGTCCTGTAGTTGACCAACGTCGTGAAACCAGCCTTGACGGCTTCTTTGCTGCAGGTAACGTAGTACACGTACATGACTTGGTAGACTTCGTATCTGACGAAGCTGAAATTGCTGGTAAATATGCAGCTCTCAAAGCTATGGGCAAAATGGAAGGCGAAACCCGCAAAGTTAAAGTTAGCGCTATCAATGGCGTAAGAACTTGCGTTCCGCAACAATTGACCATGTCCGTAGAAAATCCTGCTGACGAAAAAGTAAGACTCTTTATGCGTGTTGGTGCTCCTCACCGTAAAGTTAAATTGGAAATCAAGAGCGGCGACAATGTTCTCTTGACCAAACCGTTGCCCGTAGCTAAACCCAGTGAAATGATTGCAGTAGAAATTCCTGCTGCTAAATTCGACCTTATCGGCGAAGAAATCACCGTTGGTTTGGTAATGTAATTAAGGAGGGTATAAAATGGCTGTTGAAACTAGAGTTATGAACTGCATTATGTGCCCTATGGGCTGCGAAATGACCGTAACCATTGAAGATGGCAAAGTTACCAACGTTACCGGTAACACCTGCCCTCGCGGTCCTAAATATGCTGCTGACGAAGTAACTGCTCCCAAAAGAATGTTGACCACTACCGTTGCAGTAGAAGGTGGCTTGCTCCCCTTGCTGCCCGTAGTATCTTCTACCGTTCTGCCGAAAGAAAAAGTTTTGGCTTGCGCTGCTTACTTGCGTGGCGTTAAAGTACAAGCTCCTATCGCTGCAGGCGACGTAGTTGTAAAAGACATCTTGGGCTTGGGCGTTGACATCGTTGCTAGCCGTGGCATGTAATTTATAATGAAGTAAATGCAAATTTTAAGATGCGTTCCCAGTTTTGGGAACGCATTTTTTATTAATTAGTAATAAAAAATTTTTAAAACTTTTTGGGATTTTTGCGCAAGATTTGCTGATTTTAGGATGTTTTTAATAGAAAAATAGCAGTTTTTTAGAAGAATTTTTAAAATTTTTTAGGGTGTTCTAAGCAACAAAACAAGCAGTTCTGTTTGCCAACGCTTCCTTGTGTATCACGAGATTTTTGTAAAAAACTTAACAAAAAGGTGTTGACACCCCCTCTGATAAGTGTTATTATATCCAAGTCGCTGATGACACGGCGACAAAACAGAACCTTGAAAACTGAACAAGAACCTAGAAAAAAGCGAATGTGCGGGTCAAG
>CALCHC010000140.1 GCA_937901335.1 uncultured Phascolarctobacterium sp.
CTCACGGGCGTTGATATGGAATTCCCGAACGTCATCGGCGAGAACGGCGAGGAGCTTCCCCTCACGGGCGGTAACTTCGGCGTTTACCGCGAGAGCGAGTGCCGCGCAGTTCGCGAGGATGCTTTCGAGAAGATGTTCGGCACCTACAAGAAGTTCATCAACACCATCGCGGCGACCTACGGCGGTTCGGTCAAGTTCGACTGCTTCCGCGCAAAGGCTCGCGGATATTCCTCGGCACTCGAGGCGGCTCTTTCCGCAGGAAACGTTCCGCTTTCGGTCTACAACAACCTCATCGACGAGATCCACGAGGCGATCCCCACGATGAAGAAAAAGAATGCTTCGCTCTCCGTCCGATGACCTGCCCGTTCCAATATCAAGTATATTTGAACCGTCAACGTTCTTATCGTGACCTGCCCATGCGTTTAGGCGAAACTTCCACCTTGTTCCGTAACGAAGATTCCGGCGAAATGCACGGCTTGATTCGTGTACGTCAATTCACCATTTCCGAAGGTCACTTGATTATCCGTCCTGACCAATTGGCTGAAGAATTCCGTGGTTGCGTTGAACTCGCTAACTATTGCTTGGAAACCTTGGGGCTTAAAGAAGACTGCTCCTTCCGTTTCTCCCAATGGGATCCTGCTAACACTGCTAAATACGAAGGCACTGCAGAACAATGGGAACACGCTCAAGGCGTAATGAAAGAATTGCTTGATGACCTTGGCATCGACTACAAAGTTGGCGTTGACGAAGCTGCTTTCTATGGTCCGAAACTGGACATCCAAATTAAAAACGTATTCGGCAAAGAAGATACCATCGTAACCATTCAAATCGATATGCTTCTTGCTGAAAAATTCGGTATGTACTACATCGACGAAAACAACGAAAAAGTACTGCCTTACATTATTCACCGTACTTCCATGGGCTGCTATGAACGTACTTTGGCACTGCTTATCGAAAAATATGCAGGTGCTCTGCCCACCTGGATGGCTCCGGAACAAGTACGCTTCCTGCCTGTAACCGAACGTGCAGTAGATTACTGCAAAGCTTTGGCTAAAAACTTGGAAATGGAAGGCTTCCGCGTAACTGTTGACGCTCGCAATGAAAAAATCGGTAAAAAGATTCGCGAAGGTCAAATTGAAAAAGTTCCGTACATGCTCGTAGTTGGCGACCGCGACATGGAAAACTGTACCGTTTCTCCGCGTCATCGTGCTGATGGCGATTTGGGCGCAATGGACTTTGCTGATTTCGCAAAAATCCTCAAAGAAGTTGTTGATACCAAAGCTAAAAAATAATAGTTTACTAAATTTACAGAGAGCTGTCAGAAATGGCAGCTCTTTTCTAATTTCAGAGAAGCATTTGATTTTAGATGGTTGCTTGTCAATTTTGAAAACTGTTCACCAATTTTACTAACTCCTGTCGCAAATCCTACTTCTGTTCTATGTTACAATGGCTGTAACGAGATTCATAGTAATCTTAGAATAGGAGGAATAAATTATGAACAAGAAAGTTTACAAAGTATTTAATGAACAAGTACAAGCTGAGCTGTATTCTGCATATATGTATCTGGCAATGAGTGTGCATCTGGAGGATGAAAATTTCAAGGGTATGGCACACTGGATGCGTCTGCAATACGAAGAAGAACGTGAACACGCTTTCCGTTTGATGAAATTCATGCAAGAACGTGGTGTGAAGCCGGAACTTTTGCAAATTGATATGCCTCCGGCAGAATACGGCACTCCTTTGGAAGTGTTCTCTAAAGCTTTGGAACACGAAAAATACGTGACCAGTCGCATTCATGAAATGTATGAAGTGGCGATGAAAGAAAAAGATTACGCAGCAAAGAGTCACTTGATGTGGTTCATTGATGAACAAGTTGAAGAGGAAGACCAAACCAGAGAAATCGTTGACAAATTGATGATGGTTGGCGATAATATGAATGGTCTCTTTGTAATTGATGGTCAACTGGGTTCAAGAAAATAATAGTTGACACTAACTGAACATTGTGATATCATATTCCAGTAAACAAAGCAGAAGCCACTCGCTTCTCACCTTGCGGTCATTACTCGACAGGGTTGGATATGAATTTTTCGCGGGTGGATTTTAATCTGCCCGCTTTTTATTTTAGTTGCGTTCTAAAGGACGTGGAGGTGAATTGTCATAGGCAAAGAAGACTTGCGTATCAATGAAGAGATTCGTGCACGCGAAGTACGTGTTATTGTAGATGGTGTAGACGGTAAAGCAGAACAACTTGGTGTTATGTCTAGCCGTGATGCTCTTAAACTTGCAGCTGAACGTCATCTGGATTTAGTAGAAATTTCTCCTAACGCGAAGCCGCCTGTATGTAAAATTTTGGATTACGGCAAGTATCGTTATGAACAACAAAAACGAGAAAAAGAAGCCCGTAAGAAACAAAAAACCTTTGATATCAAAGAAGTAAAACTTCGTCCTGGTATCGAAGAACATGACTTCAACGTAAAATTCAAGAATGCAGTTCGCTTCTTGGAAGACGGTGACAAAGTTAAAGTTACCATTATGTTCCGTGGTCGTGAACTTTCCCATCCTGAACTCGGTGAAGTGCTGCTGAATAAAATGGCTGAGCAGCTTAAAGACATGGCTATCGTTGAACGAGTGCCGAAATTAGAAGGCAAAAACATGATTATGATTGTTGCGCCGAAACCCAGCAAATAGAGGAGGACATTACAATGCCGAAAATGAAAACTCGCAGAGCTGCTGCGAAACGCTTCAAAAAAACTGCTTCTGGTGAATTTAAACATTTTAAAAACTTCAAGAGCCACATTCTCGAAAAGAAATCTCCCGCTCGTAAACGTAGCCTGCGTAAAGCTGCTTTAGTACATAAAGCTGACCATGAACACGTAGCAAAAATGCTGCCCTACGCATAAGCAAGAGATTAAAGGAGGATACTAACAATGGCAAGAATTAAAGTTGGCGTTACCGCACATCGCCGTCATAAACACATTTTGAAATTGGCTAAAGGCTATCGTGGTGCAAAATCCAAACAATTCAAAAAAGCTAACGAAACCGTTATGAAAGCATTGTCCTATGCACGTCGTGACCGTCGCGTTAAAAAACGTGAATTCCGTCGTCTCTGGATCGCTCGTATCAACGCTGCTACCCGTGCTAACGGCATGAGCTACAGCCGTTTCATCAACGGTTTGGCTAAAGCTGGTATCGAAATGAACCGCAAAGTTTTGGCTGACATGGCTATCTATGATGCTGCAACCTTTGCAAAACTCGTAGAAGCTGCTAAAGCTGCTCTCTAATTCGTAAAATTAAAAGCTCACTCGTAAGAGTGAGCTTTTTTATTTGCTAAAATCGCTATAAGCACTGTTATACTTTGTCGCAGTTCGTTTGCTTGCTCGACGTACGTCAAGTACGCCGTCGCAGCGCAAGCCTCTCTGCTTCGCGTCTTCCAGTACTTCTATCGATTTTTATATTTTCAAATATAGATAGAAATGATATAATTAACTGTTAAAATTTGCGAATTTATGGAGGCACTATGAACATCGGAGATAGATTAGAAGCAATTGGTAAACTGGTTCCTGTTGGTTGTACTTTTGCTGATATTGGTACAGACCACGCGTATTTGCCTGTGTGGCTTTTGGAGCAAGGCAAGATTTCTTCTGCTATCGCAGGTGACATTGCAGAAGGCCCTTGTCTTGCTGCTAGAAATACTGTTTCTATGTACGGTATGAAGGGCAAGATTGAAGTGCGTTTGGGCAGTGGCTTAAAGGTACTTAAAGCTGGCGAAGCAGAATGTATCGCTATTGCAGGTATGGGCGCCTCTACTATGATAGAAATTTTTGAAGCAGATATGCCTTTGGCAGTGGAAGCAAAACGTTTAGTGTTGCAACCCATGGCAGGCGCTGCTTCTTTACGTAAATGGCTCACTCAAAATGGTTGGCATATTGTGGCAGAAGATTTGGTTGAAGACGGTCGTCACTTGTACGAAATCATTGCGGTTGAACGTGGCGAAAGCAAAGCTTATTCTGAAGCTGTTTGGGAAATTGGACCGAAGCTTATTGAAGCTAAGCATCCTTTGCTGGCAAAACAATTTGCTAAACAAATTAATGGTTATAAAAAATTACTCACTAACATGGGTAAGAGTGAACAAGCAAGAGCAAGTGAAAAGTATCTCGCTTGGGAAAAATTAGTGCAAGAATTGGAGGCGTTGGCAGATGCTTGCAACTGTAAATGATTTAGTAGAACTGTTGGAAGAATTAATGCCTTCCAATTTAGCAGAAGACTGGGATAATGTAGGCTTGATGCTTGGTCGCAAAGGTAAGACTGTTAAAAGGATTTTACTGGCTCTTGATTTAAGTAAAGAGGTTGTAGAACAAGCAGTTGCTCAAAAAATAGATTTGATTATTACTCATCATCCTGCCATCTTCAAAAAGTTGAAACGTGTTGTCGATAACGATTGGCAACAGGATTTGCTTCTGACTTTGGCGGAAAACGGTATTGCTGTTTACAGTGCTCATACTAATCTTGATTGCGTAAGTACCGGTGTTAACGATGTACTTGCTAAGCTTTTGAAATTGGAAGATACTGAGATTTTAGATGATAGCAATGGTTTAGGACGTATTGGTGTTGTAGAAGAAACTTCTTTGGCAGAATATGCGCAAGTAGTAAAAACTGCACTGAAAGCTGATTATGTAGTAGTTGGCGACGCGGGTAAGCAAGTGCATAAAGTTGCAGTTTGTGGCGGCGCGGGTAGTGACTTGATTGATCTTGCCCTTGCTAAAGGTGCAGACACTTTGGTAACCGGTGATGTGAAGTACCACAGTGCTCAACAAGCAGTATTCAGCGGTTTGAACATTATTGATGCAGGTCATCAACCTACAGAACTGCCTGTACTGGAAAAACTGGCAGACCGTTTGTCCTTGCGTTTAGTAGAGCGTGATATGGATGTAGTTGTGAATGTGGCAAAAGAAACCTTAATTTTGCGTCACGTTTAAGATAAGCAGGTGGAAATATGATTAAAGATTTTAAAGCAGGTTCTAAAATTATTCAGCCTGCTCTCGTAAGAGTACAAAAGATTGGTAACTCTTCCAATGGCGGCGTTTTTGCTCGCGGTTTGTTGGAAGATAACAGTGGTAGAATTCCTTTTATCTGCTTTGAAGCAGGTTTAGTAGACAAGCTGCGTCAATTGGAAGGTGCTGAAGCCTTCATGGTGAGTGGTGCAGTAGATATTAACAAATTCTCCAACGATATGGCGCTGCAAGTTGTAGTGCAAAAATTTGATAACCTTTTACCTGAAGACGACATTACCAACTTGTTGCCGAAAGGTAATTTTAATGAGCAAGAATATATTACTCGTTTGCAAAATTTGATTAAGACTGTTCGTAACCCTGGTTTGCGTGCTCTCTTGGAAACAATTTTCAGCGGTAATCTTTATGATAAATTTATTATGAATCCTGCTGGTATGCGTATGCATCACGCTTATATTGGCGGTTTGTTACAACACTCCGTAGATGTTGCAGGTATTGCCATTGCTTTGGCTGAGCAAATTGGCAATGTAGATAAGGACTTGGTTGTAGCAGGTGCACTTCTTCACGATATTGGTAAGCTTCGTGAAATATCTTCTCAAATTGGCTTCCCTTATACCAATGAAGGTCGCTTGCTTGGTCACATTGCTATGTCCATCATCATCGTGCAAGAGGCTGCTGCTAAATTAAAGTTGCCTGCAGCTCGATTAGAACAGTTACAACATATTCTTTTGTCCCATCACGGAGATAATGAAAAAGGTTCCCCCGTGGAATGTGCAACTAAGGAAGCTTTCATCGTACATTATGCTGACGAAATTGATGCTATCATGAATCAGTTTGAGACTTACGATGATAAGAACCCCTGGGAATATAACAAGATGATGCAACGTTATTTATTACACGATAAATAATAAACTTGCAGTGGTTTCACAAATAACTGTAACGAAATTTACAGTTGCTGACTCGATGTCACTAGTTCTTCATAACTTTGTGGAGGAGTTCGTATAAATATGTAAATCTTTTGTGAACGCCGTGCATAAAGATTAGCCTGTGCTATAATAGCCTTAGTTACAAAATAAATATCAGGGGTGATATTATGAATAAACAAAAAATCTTAATCGCCGACGACGAAGCTCAAATTCGTGAAATTTTGCGCATCTATTTCGAAAAAGAAAATTTCGAAGTAATTGAAGCTGAAGACGGCGCAGCTGCCATCCTGAAAGTGCAAGCTGAAAAACCGGATATCCTGTTGCTGGATATTATGATGCCGGTTTTGGATGGTATCGAAGTTTGTAAACAAGTTCGTAAAATGACTGACCTGCCCATCATCATGGTGACCGCGAAGGACGAAGATGATGACCGTATTTTAGGTTTGGAAATTGGCGCAGACGATTATATTACTAAACCCTTTAACTCTCGCGAAGTAGTTGCTCGCGTAAAAGCTGTTTTGCGTCGCGCTAACACTCAAGAGAAAAAAGGCGATACTTCTCGTATTACTTATGATGGTCTTATCGTTGATATGAACGAATATCAAGTAACCGCTTTTGGCCACAAAATGACTTTTACTACCAAAGAAATGGAACTGTTGTGGTGCTTGGCTTCCAATCCGGGTAAAGCATTCTCCAGAAACCAACTTTTGGAAACTATTTGGGGTTACTCCTACTATGGTGATACTCGTACCGTTGATACTCATATTAAACGTATCAGACAAAAATTAAATATTCCTTCTGACGCTAAATGGGACATCACTACCATTTGGGGTGTAGGTTATAAATTTGAGGTAAAAGAACCGTAAGATGAAAAAATCACTGAGCACTCGCCTAATGTACAGCTTTATGACGATTATAGTTATCATTGTTGTAGGCATAACTGCGGGCATTTCTTACCTCATCGCAGACTACTTCTTTAAGATGAAGGAGCACGAGCTGGCGGATAAGGGGCATGAAATGGCTGAGACCATCGAATACTTTATTCGTATAGATGATCGTGATACTCTCTATAAATACGTTGTAGCTGTAGATAGATTGGTTGGCGCAAGGATATGGCTTTTTGACGAAAATTATGGATTGATGGCTACTTCTTATGAAAACAGTAGCAGAAAATCTAGTAGCAGTGATGGTTCTTTAAGCTATTTCTTCGATGAAAACAGCACTATGACCAACCTTGAAAGTGAGGGTATGGCTCTTTTAAATAAGGACGTAAAGCATGGGAAGATTTCCGACAAGATTAGACTTATCCTGAAAGATATTTACTCCGGTAAATCTGTTAAGTCCCAAATCTTCCATCCTTATTATAAGGAGCAGGTAATTTTGGTAGGGGTTCCTTATGTTGATCCTATTACCAAAGGTAGAGGCGCATTGTTAATGACAGAACCCTTGAGTGGTTTTGATAAGTTCTTGCGCAATGTTTATATTTATACTGTAATCTTGGGTCTTGTAGCCCTTGTTTTCAGCTTGTTTATTGTTAAGAAGTTTTCTAAAACTATCGTTAAACCTTTGCTTACTATGAAGGAAAGTGCTACGGCAATGGCTGCCGGCGATTACTCCATGCGTGTGGAAGTAAAAGGTGAGGACGAAGTTGCAGAGCTTGGTAATGCACTCAATTCTCTTGGTAGTGATTTGAATGCATACGTAAGCAAGATGGAACGTACAGAAAAAATGCGTCGTGATTTCGTGGCGAATGTTTCCCATGAATTGCGTACGCCGGTTACCATCATTCGTGGTTATAATGAAGCTATTTACGATGGTACTGTAACTGATACTGAGATTGTACAGCGCTATCGCAGACTTATTAATGAAGAAACCATTCGTCTTGAAAAAATGGTGCGTGGTTTGTTGGATGTTAGTCGCTTGCAAGCAAGTGAAGAAATCCCCCATAAAAATATGGAAGAATTGCCGTTGGCAATTATTATGCGCAATGTTGCCGAAAAATTAATGATAAAGAGTGCAGAAAAGCACGTAGAATTCAGTGTTGATGCTGATGAGAATATTAAAATTTTAGGCGACGGCGATCAAATGGTACAGTTAATACTTATTTTAAGCGATAATGCATTGAAATATTCGCCAGAAAATAGTATTATATTTTTAAGTGCGAAAAAATTAGAGGATGGTTCCGTTCTCTTATGTGTAAGAGACCAAGGGCCTGGCATCCCTGAAGAGGATATTCCTTTTATTTGGGAACGTTTCTACAAGGTGGATAAATCCCACTGCCGTAATGTTCCTGGTACTGGTTTAGGCCTCGCCATCGCTAAAGAAATTATTCGCATGCACGGTGCTCAAGCCGAAGTGAAAAGCGGATGTGGCGAAGGTGCTGCATTTGAAATTAAATTTCCAAAGGATAAGGTAGTATAATGTTAAAGTATTTTTGCCCTGATTACAGAATCAAAAGCCTTTATGACCTTTCTCCGAAATGGTTGAAAAGAAATGGCTATAACAAAATTGTTGTGGATGTTGACAACACCATGATTCCTTATGACAAAACTGTTGTTGGTCCGCGCATGATGACTTGGATTCGTCATATGCATCAACAAGGCATTAATGTTGCTCTTATTACCAACAATGGTGGCGACCGTATGAAAGCAATTTCTCGCCAAACTCAACTTGGTTGCGTTATGCGCGCAATGAAACCCCTGCCGACTTCTTACAAAAAACTCGTGCAAGGTATGGGCGGCGGCAAAATCCTCTTCATCGGTGACCAATTGTTGACCGACGTTTTGGGTGCTAAATTTGCTGGTCATCCTGTAGTTTGGTGCCAATCTTTGGGCGGTCCGGAACATTGGTTGACTCGCTTTAACCGCAACATTGAAAGATTTATTGCAAATCGTTTGATTGCAAGCGGTAAAATGCCTAAGGAGCGCGTATTATGAAAATAGCTTTGCTGCAAATGGAAGTTTTGGAAAAAAACAAAGAAGCTAATGTAGCTCACGGTTTGCAGCTGGTGCGTCAAGCAGCAGATGAACATGATTTGCTGGTGATGCCCGAAATTTGGACCACTGGATATTCCTTAGGACGTTTGTCTAAGGAAGCTGAAGCAGTAGACAGTGAAGTGTTGGCAGAAATCTGCAAGATTGCTGCAGAAAAGAAATGCAGTATTATTGCAGGTTCTGTTCCTATGTCCAGGGATGGAAAGGTTTATAATACTTCTGTTGCTATCAATAAATCTGGTCAAATTGTTAATATGTATGACAAAGTACATCTTTTTGGCTTGTTTAAAGAAGAAGAGTTTTTCGCTCCCGGCGATAACTTTAAAGCCTTTGATTTAGATGGCGTTTGCTGTGGTTCTACTATTTGTTATGATTTGCGTTTCCCTGAATTATTCCGTCATTTAGCGTTGCAAGGTGCGAAGATTATTTTTTGCCCTGCTGAATGGCCTTCAGCTCGCGGTGATATTTGGCGCTTATTGGCGCAAGCTCGTGCAGCTGAAAACCACACTTTTGTAGTGGCTGTGAATTGCGCAGGAACCTTTAAAGGTGCGCCTTTCTTCGGTCACTCCATGCTGGTAGCTCCCAGTGGTAAAATTTTAGCTGAAGCAGGTGATCAGGAAGAAATTATCTCCTGTGAAATTGATTTAGCTGACATAGATAAAGTGCGTAACAGATTAAACGCTTTGGCGGATGTGCGCAAGGAGCTGATTCAATAATGAATTACAGAAGTTTTTTGACCGGAATAGCAGCCGGTCTACTTTTGTTTGTGCAGACAGGCTTAAGTAGCGTTGAAGCTGCCATTCCTGCCGATGCTCCCAAGGATATAAAATATATCTTGGGTTTTTATTACGGCAATGGTGAAAATATTTTAATAAGAGAAAATAAAGGACGTTTGGAACTTTTATACCGCTTTTCAATGCAGGATAAGTGCTTTGATTTGGCAAATATCTATCCCTTGTCAAAGAATCATTTCGATTCTTATTTGATGGTGGAAGCTGGGCCGATGAGCAATACCGAGGTTGGCGTTAAATTTGAACGCGACCCGGATGGTTATGGTATTACCTGTAGGGTAGGCGGTAATCGTTACACTCGTTATTATTTTGGTCAGGAAACTGGGGAGAATGCAAAGCCTTTCCGTTTTCCGCAAGTAGATAATTGGGAGGAACTGCGTAAGCAAGCTAATGAAGCAGTAATGCCTTCTACTTTGGCTGCTGGTGAAGCAGTGACTTTGGTGGATGTAGCGACCATTCCTAACGTAAAGATAGAGAACGTGTATGCAGGTGTAGATAATATTTTTGGTGCACCTTTATATACTGTAAATAAGCTGTACTTAGGTAGCAAAGCAGTAGAGGCACTGACTAAGGTGCAAGAACGTTTGGCTTCTAAAGGTTATGGCTTGGTTGTGTGGGATGCTTATCGCCCTTGGGCAGTAAGTAAACTGGCACATTTGGCATTGCCTGCTGATAAAAAGTATATGCTTGAAGATCCTGATTTGAAGGGGAATAAGCATAATACAGGTAATGCAGTTGATGTAAGCTTGTATGACTTGGAAACTGGCGAAGCTATTGAAATGAGTAGCGGGTTTGATGAACCTTCTATGCGTCAATATGCAAGCTATCCGGGTGGTACAGAACGTCAACGTTATTTACGAACTATGCTTCGTGAAACAATGGAAGAATTTGGATTTACCGGAATTGAGATGGAGTGGTGGCACTTCGAGTACGATGCTCAGACTGCTTACGCACATCAAAACATTCCTTTAAATAACTTGTAGAAATTAAAACTGATAGAAGTGCTTATAGCAGTTTTCAACGGAGGTACTAACAATGAACGTTTATGATTGTGCAAACGAACTAGCTCGTGCAATGCGCGAAAGCCATGAATTCAAAAAATTAAAAGAAGCTAACGAAATTTTGGACAAAGATCCTGATACTAAAAAATTGGTTAATGAATTCTTGCAACTGAGCCAAGAAATCGAAATTGCTAAATATCAAGGTCAAGAACCTGATAAAGAAAAAACTGAAAAACTGCAAAAACTTTATGGCGTACTTGGTTTGAACCGTGATGCTATGGAATACATGAACAACTTCATGCGTTTCCAAATGATGATGGCAGATATTTCCAAATCCATCCAAGACGTTGTAAAAGACGTTATGGGAGATAAATAATGGCTTGTGCTAAATTGCAGGAAGCTTTTTATGGTTGCACTGTACGTCCTTTGTTGATTGACGAGCCTATGAGTCGTCACACCTCTTTTAAAATTGGTGGTCCTGCTGATTTATTAGCAACTCCGTCCAATGAAGAAGAGCTGTGCAAATTGTTGGCACGTGCTAAAGAACATAATATTCCTGTAACCTTGGTTGGTAACGGTTCTAACTTGCTTGTTCGCGACAAAGGTATTCGTGGGCTTGTAATTAAGCTTGGCAATATGCTTAATACTATTGAAGTTGGCGAGGACAGTATTACTTTTGGTAGTGGAGTGTCCCTTGCGCTTGCTTCTAAAAAAGCAGCGGAGCTTGGTTTTACCGGTATGGAATTTGCTGTAGGTATTCCCGGTTCCATCGGCGGCGCTGTGTATATGAACGCGGGTGCTTACGACGGAGAAATGGCGAATGTAGTTACTGCTGTTCGTACTGTGGACGCTGATGGTAACGTAAAAGTGTTGTCTAATGACGATATGTGCTTTGCTTATCGTAAGACTGCACTACAAGGTAGCGGCTTGATTGTTACTGCGGTAACTGTTACCATGCCTAAAGGTGAAGTTAGCGAAATTCTTGCCAAGATGGCAGATTTCAGCCAAAAGCGTATTAGCAAACAACCTTTGGAACTTCCCAGTGCAGGTAGTATGTTTAAACGCCCGCCCGGATATTTTGCGGGTACGTTGATTGATCAAACTGGCCTGAAAGGTTACACTGTTGGCGGCGCGCAAGTTTCTACTAAACACGCAGGCTTTGTGGTAAACGTTGGTGGTGCTACTGCTGCCGATGTTTTGCAGCTGATTAAAGATGTGCAAGACAAGGTAAGAGAAGCTCACGGTGTAGAACTGCATCCTGAAGTGCTCATCATTGGTGAAGAATAAGCTTTATTTTAAAATTTATAGATGAACCCAACTTAATTGTTGGGTTTATTTTTTGCGTTGACTGTCTAGTCAAGATTAAGTAAAATATTTACTGTGGGAAAGAAGTTAAGGAGTAAAGATAATGGCAGAAGAATTAATGACAGAACAAGAGATACATCTTTTTGGTTTACAAGTATTGATTCAATTCTTGGAAGGCAAAGGTTATGAAATTGAATTTGCGCAACCTGATAAAGCAAGCTTGCCCCACGTTGTAGCTAAATGTGGTGACCAAATCACCTTTATCATCGCAGCTACTGATGTGTATCCTAACAAGGGAAAAGTAAGTGATGCTGATAAGGCTGCTGTTTTAGAACATGCTAAGCAATTTAACGCCAACTGCGCTTGTGCGTATTTGGGAATTGCCAATGCGGTTGGTGTAGAAAATAAAGACAAAGCGTTAATGGGAAAAGCTTATCGTAACGCACGCTTTGTAACCGACTTTGGTGGTTTGGAGTTTATTTGCTTCGAAAATTAAAATGTCGAGGTGTCGAAAATGGATTTGTTAACAGTTGATAAAAGTAAATGTTTAAAATGTGGTATTTGCGTTGAGTGCTGTCCCTCCTGCATTCTTTCCATGACAGAAGAAGGACCTACCTGCGAATTTGACCGTGGCTGCATGGCTTGTGGTCATTGTGTAGCAATTTGCCCTGTAGGTGCTTTGGAAAACAAATATACTCCGCTGGATAAGCAACGTCCTGTAACCAAGCCTATGCTTGATGAAGAAACTGCTTATGAATTTATGCGTATGCGTCGTAGCGTGCGTAACTTTAAACCTGTTATGCCCAGCGAAGAAGATTTGACCAAGCTTCTGAACATTACCCGTTATGCGCCTACTGCTGGTAATAGCCAAGGTATGTATTACTTGGTAATTCGTGATGCAGAAAGAATCAAAGCTATTGCTGATGCAGTTGCTAATTGGATGGAAGAAGAAATTGAAGCAGGTTCTCCTAATAAACGTTACTATATGACTGTGCTGCGTGCTTATCGTGATCGTGGTCAAGACATCATTGCTCGTAAAGCACCTTGCCTAGTGTTCGCTCTTGCTCGTCGCCTGAATAATACCGGCGTAAGCAACGCAGAACAATGCTGGGCTTATGCAGAACTTTTCGCTCCTACCATTGGTCTTGGCACTACTATTGCAGGCTTTATTCAAGAATGTGGTATTGCTGGTTATCAACCGTTGCTTGACTTGCTTGGAGAAATGCCTCCCAAACATAAAATTGTTGGTTGCATGATGGTTGGCTATCCTAAATACAAATTCAGACGTATGCCTGAACGTCAACACTTAAAAGTAGAATTCAAATAAGACAAAAAATAAAGCGTTATTGAAGTAAAAGCCCCGTTCATTGTGAACGGGGCTTTTTGTGTTTTGCACCTCTCACTTATATACTTCAGTTGAGCGAGAAAAAAGCGGAACCACAATTTTTAAAAAAGTAGTTCCGCTTTTTCTAACCTGAGCTGAAGTTATATAATGAGCTTTTCTTTTTTGCTCTTTCTTTTGTTTGTTTTCTTTCTCGTTTTTTCTTTTGCCATGTTTATTCCTATTACCGTTTGACACTACTGTATATTAACAGTATAATAAAGGCAGAGAGATTCCTGATGTTTGGTACCGTCAGCTCTCTCCGCAACTTTTTAAGAATCGAAGGAAAGGCTGGCTTGCCAAAGCTGGCTTTTTTTCGTTATATGGACAAGT
>CALCHC010000141.1 GCA_937901335.1 uncultured Phascolarctobacterium sp.
GCCAAATAAGTTTTACCTGTACCTGCAGGGCCAATGCCTAAGGTAATATGGTTGTGGCGAATGGTTTCCACATAATGCCATTGTCCCAAGGTTTTAGCCTTAACTTGACGACCACGGTTATTAGTAATAATGGTATCCGCATACATACGGTGCAAGCTTTCAGTCTTACCAGCTTTTACCATATAAATACTGTAACGAACATCGTGAGCTGTCAAGGGCAAGCCTTGTCTATATAAGAAAAGCAATTCCAAAAAGAGCTCACGCAATTTTGCAACTTCGTCTGCATCGCCGCTAATAACTACTTGGTTACCACGAGCAACAATCTTGCAATTGAAGGCATCGCGAATAATGCGCAAGAACTCTTCGTTACGACCGCACACGCCTACCATTTCTTGCTGATCTATAGTTTCTAAAATACGTTCATCCTGATTCAAAGACAAACTGTTTCCTCCTTAAAGCTTAGCGCTTTTCAATAGTAATTTTTTCAATAACAACTTTTTTCAAAGGTCTGTCGTTCATATCGGTATAGCTTCTGCCAATTTTACGAACAACATCCATACCTTGGGTAACTTTGCCGAAAACTGCGTGCTTGCCGTCAAGCCACGGGCAATCGCGCAAAGTAATGAAGAATTGGCTACCACCGGTGTTAGGACCTCTATTTGCCATAGAGAGGATACCTTCATCACTGTGTTTCAATTTTTTATGGAATTCGTCAGGAATAACATAACCGGGACCGCCAGTACCGTCACCATTGGGGCAACCAGCTTGAATCATAAAGTTATCAATGACACGGTGAAAGATAATGCCATTGTAAAAACCTTTGTTTACCAAGCTGATGAAGTTAGCACTGGTGTTGGGTGCCAAATCAGTTTCCAATTTAATTTCAAAAGTACCCATATTAGTGGTAAAGACTGCAGTTGCAGGTTCAAGTACAACTTTCTTTTCAGGCTCTTTAGCTCCGCAAGCACTTACTGCCAATGCGCAAACTAAAAGCAAGCATATCATTATAAATTTTTTCATTTAAAATAAGCCTCCAGATAAAATGTTTTACAGTATATTATACAATAGTTAAGTCCTTGAATACAACCATTTCACAATGGTTGCGTTGGCTTCTACAGCACATTCGCTAAAGGTGTGGTCACCGTTGGGGAAGGTGTAAATTTCTTTATCGCCACCGGCAAGTTCAAAATTTTTCTTGCCCTGTTCCACATTCACAGTTATATCCTGTTCACCATGAAGAATGAGTAATGGACGCTCCTGCCATTTACTCATCAGCTCGCTTAAATCGTATTGGTCAAGGTCTGTGAGAAAATCAGGAGTCAAGTCCATTTTGCCACGTTCATCTTCCAAATGGAGAGTCTCCCCTGCATCCAGCTTGTTATACAGTTCTTCGCCTAAAGCATTCCAAAAAGTTTTGCGTAAATCGTTAGGAGTTGCCCACAAAATCAAGCCATCAATATTTTCATCAGCAGATGCTGTAATCATAGAAGCAGCACCGCCAAGACTTCTACCTAAAAGAAAAAGTTTTTGCGGTTTCAGCTTCTCTCTTACAGTAGCGATAACAGCTTGCAATTCTTCAACCTGTCTGCTCAAAATTTGGCTACCGTTGAAATTAAAACGCACTACCTTGCATACGCCTGCAGCCATTTGTGCAAAGGCAGTACTGCGACCGCCGCCATCACGGCTACCACGAAAACCGTGCGCCATAATTAAAACTATTTCATTGCTCATGCAATTATTTACAACACATTCTATATCTCCATAAGGACCGGTAAAGGTAAAATTTGCCATAAGTATCCCCCATTTCTAAACTTCTTACTTTTATATTATATGTGGGAAAATAAAAATACAACCCTTCATCAAAACAGCACTATACTTTTTTCAACCTACATATTAAAAAAGCCTGTCGCAAAAGCGACAGGCTTTAAATGTCAGTATTTAAATCCTAACCCTAACTAATTATCAGGGGAAGAACGGCCATACCATCGGGATTACAACCAAGCATACTGCGAAGCATACTGCTACGAGGCCGCAACCAGCTTTTACATAGTCCATGAATTTGTAACCGCCAGGGCCGAGAACCAAGGTGTTCGGCGGGGTACCAACCGGAGTAGCGAATGCGCAAGAAGCTGCTACTGCGATTGCCATTACTACTGCTTTCGGGGAAGCGCCCAAGTTTTGAGCGATTGCGATACCGATCGGGCAGAGCAACGCTGCGGATGCAGTGTTGGACATGAATTGGGTCAAGGTGCAGGACAGTGCGAACAATACTGCAGTTACGATAATCGGAGACGGGGAGCCGCCCATGAGACCTACGGTCCATTCAGCGATCAATTTGCCAGCGCCAGTTTTGTCAATAGCGGTGGATACAGGCATCATACCAGCGAACAAGAAGATGGTTACCCAGTCGATGGATGCATATGCTTGTTTTTCAGTCAAGCAACCGGTCAGTACGCAAACCAATGCGCCGATGATTGCTGCCATTTCCAAGGATACGCCTTTAACGCCAATAGCCATTACCAAGATTACTACGGTAAGAATAGCGCCGGAAATCATTTGTTTGGTTTTGTTGTCAGAAGAAGCTTCGATTTCTTGTTCAATTTCTTGATCAGCATCGAGTTCTGCTTTCGGGAGCAAGTATTTACCTACGAACATCATGTAAGCCATACCAGCGATGGAAACAGGAATACCAATCCAAGCAAATTCGAAGAAGCTGAAGGATTCCAGACCAGCTGCGTTCATAGCACCTACTGCGATGATGTTAGGCGGAGTACCTACCATGGTGATGATACCACCCCAACCGCAAGCGAATGCCAAAGGCATCAATTGACGGGAAGCAGGGATTTTAGCTGCGGAGCAGATGCCGAGTGCTACCGGCAACAAGCAAGCGCAAGTACCAGTGTTGGACAAGCAGGAAGACAGTACGGTACCTACTAACATAAGACCGAACATCAAGCTGTTTTCGGAAGTGCCGCACATTTTTACTACGGTACCACCAATTTTTTGAGCAAGACCGGTGTAGAACATGGAAGCGCCTACAACGAACATACCACCAAAGAGTACTACAGTGGAGTTAGAGAGACCACTGAATACTTGTTTTGCCGGGATGAAGCCCAAAAGGCCGCACGCAATTGCGCCAGCCATGGAAGTAATTGCCAAAGGAATAAGTTCGGTTACGAAGAAAAGTGCAATTACTGCCAACAACATTAAACATTTAATAGCCGGGGACATATTTGTTCCTCCTTTTTAAAAATTTTACAAGCGTTTTAATAACTTGCAAAATCATAATAGCAACAAAACTGCTATGTTATCTGTTGCAAAAGCAACAATTATCTGTATGCAAAATTTTACGCTACTTTCTAAACTTAAATAAGTAACCTTATGTTTTTAAAATTATTTTATATAGCATAATTTCCAAAAATTACAAAACCCTCTCCCAGTCTACACCTTTCCCTTTTACAAAGAGTTCATAAAAACACAAAAACGCCACACTTTTACCGTGTGGCGTTAAGTACATTCCTTAATTTATGTAACCATTTTTTAATTAAAGAAAGCAAAGGTAAGTATTCTTAAACCCTAACTAATTATCAGGGGAAGAACGGCCATACCATCGGAATTACAACCAAGCAAACTACGAAGGATACTGCTACGAGACCGCAACCGCATTTTACATAGTCCATGAATTTGTAACCGCCAGGGCCAAGAACCAAGGTGTTCGGCGGGGTGCCTACCGGAGTTGCGAATGCGCAAGATGCTGCAACTGCGATTGCCATTACTACTGCTTTCGGGGAAGCGCCCAAGTTTTGAGCGATTG
>CALCHC010000142.1 GCA_937901335.1 uncultured Phascolarctobacterium sp.
ACAGTTTTAGAAATATAATCAGGGTTTTCCAGTACAGCAGTATGATCAGCAGAAGAACCTACATTGGTTACGATACCTTCGCCAACACGAGCGATGATGGTAGCTTCACCTGCACCACCAACAAGTTTATCAATATTAGCACGTACAGTTACACGAGCCTTAACTTTCAGTTCGATACCGTCTTTTGCCACAGCAGAAACCACAGGAGTTTCGATAACTTCCGGGTTAACGCTCATTTGTACTGCTTCCAGAACGTTACGACCTGCCAAGTCAATAGCGCAGCCACGTTCAAAGTTCAAATCAATACCCGCACGGTGCGCAGCAATCAAAGCGTCGATTACGCGGTCAACATTACCGCCTGCCAAATAATGTGCTTCCAATTGGTCAACGGTTACATCCAAGCCAGCTTTATTTGCTTTAATAAGAGGCAGTACGATTTGCGCAGCAGGAACGCGACGCAAACGCATACCAATCAAATCAATAATGCTTACGTTTACACCAGCAGCAATTGCAGAAATCCACAAGCCTACAGGCACAAAATTAAGGAACACCATCACACCGATGATGCTGGCAATCAGGCTAAAGCCACTGCCAAAAACAAAATTAACTAATTCTAACATTAACTTCACTCCATTCTAGTTATCTATAAGTTTTTCATAGTAATAGTATAGCAAATAATAAGAGGTTAGACAAAATAAAAATAACCGTGTTGGATATCCAACACGGTTATCGTTAATAAATATTACTATGCAAGTAATTCTCGAACCATGGCATTAATTCGTTTGCCATCAGCACGACCTTTAGTTTTCGCCATTACTGCAGGCATTACCTTACCCATATCTTTGGGACCGGTAGCACCAACTTCAGCTACAACCTCAGCAACGATAGCTTTTAACTCTTCATCGCTAAGAGCTTCCGGAAGATATTTTTTGAGAATCTCAATCTCTTCCTTAGCTTGGGCAACCAACTCTTCACGTCCAGCCTTTTGGAATTCTTCCACAGAATCTTGACGCATTTTAACTTCTTTCATCAACACAGCAAGAACTTCATCATCGTTCAATTCTTGTTTGTTGTTGATTTCTACGTTCTTGATATTTGCACGAACCATACGAATTACATTGAGGCGGAGTTTTCCGTTCTCTCTGTCTTTCATAGCTTCTTTCATATCAACAGTTAATTGGTCTTTTATAGACATAATGTCCACCTCCAATTATCTGGTTTTACGTTTTCTAGCTGCTTCGGATTTTTTCTTACGGGCAACGCTCGGTTTTTCATAATGTTCGCGTTTTCTAACCTCAGAAAGAATACCAGCCTTTTGGGTTGCTCTTTTGAATCTGCGCAGTGCGCTGTCTAAAGTTTCGTTTTTGCCAACTTTAATTTCTGCCATCTGTTCTCCCTCCCTCCACACACTTAGGGAAGTGTATCTGCAATTTATTGTTATTTAGATATAGTTATAGCTATACCCAAAAACACTTACTGAACAATTATACAAGAAATTTCAAGTTATGTCAACGAAATTTAGTGCAGATTAGCACGGAGGCCAACCTAAAGCTTTGCCGCCAATTACGTGGATATGAAGGTGATTTACGGTTTGTCCTCCGTCTTCACCAGTGTTCATTACCACACGAAAACCTTTTTCATAAATACCGGTTTTTTCTGCGATTTCCTTAACTTTGCCAAGCATATAAGCTACCAATGCAGGGTCTGCAGTGGTTACGTTAGCAGTATGTTCTTTGGGAAGAAGCAGTACATGTACGGGCGCAGCAGGAGCTACGTCATGAATAGCAATCATTTTATCGTCTTCATATACTTTATTGGAAGGAATGTCGCCTTTGATAATTTTACAGAAGATGCAGTTTTCGTCCATCATCGGTATTACCCCCTTAAAATTTTGTTTATAAAATTTATTCTTCGCACAGGCTTCAACTCCTGCACGATGTTGCAAAAATTATTCTACCAGTTCGCCAACGAGGAAGTCCTCTTGCACGCCGGTAATTTTTACTTTAGCAATTTCACCGCACAAGCTAACAGGAGCTTTTACGATAACACGTTGGTAATTGCTAATCAAACCTTCGATATGTTCATTATCAAAAGGTTGTTCAAAAAGCACTTCGCCTTCAGTACCAACAGATTGCTCCAAACAAGCACGGAATAATTTTTCGTCCAACTCACCTATTCTTGCAGCACGCTTTTCTTTTTCCGCTTCAATGATTTGGTTGGGCATTTTTTCTGCAGGAGTCCCTTTGCGTTTGGAATAAGGGAAGATGTGCATTTTGGCAAATCCACATTCTTCAGCAAAACGCATGGTCTCTACAAAATCTTCTTCGGTTTCGCCTGGGAAGCCTACGATAACGTCAGTAGTAATGGCGATATCAGGCAGCTGCTCCTTGATATTGCGTAACAATTCCCCATAACGAGCAGTGTCGTAGGGGCGGTGCATTGCCTTCAAAATCTTGTCGCAACCGGATTGCAAGGGCAAATGCAAATGACGGCACAAGCGGTTATCGCGAGCCATCAAGTCCACAATACGCGGGTCAACTTCTACGGATTCCAAGCTACCTAAACGCAAACGCTTCAAACCGTCCACGCTAAGTGCTGCTTGCACCGCATAGTACAAAGTCACTTCTCCGCCCTGCTCTTTTCCGTAGCAGCCAAGATGAATGCCAATCAGCACTACTTCCTTGTAGCCTGCAGCAACAAGCTTGGTAACTTCTGCCTTAATGCTGTCCAAGGTGCGGCTACGCAACGGACCACGAGCGTATGGAATAATGCAGTAAGTACAATATTGGTTACAGCCTTCTTGAATTTTCAGGAAAGCTCTAGTTTTATCAGTTTCAGTACCTGCGCCAAGCTCTTCAAATTTAGTATCAACGGTCATTTTTTGCACGTTGTCTAAAATTTCAGTGCGTTTTTCGTCCAGAGCAAGTTCTACCAGCTCTACAATACGTCCACGCTCTTGGTTACCGATGATTACGTCAACACCCTCAATAGCCTTAACTTCTTCCGGTGCAGTTTGGGGATAGCAACCGGTAACAACAGTCAAGCTTAAAGGATGATTACGCACCGCACGGTTGATAATCTGTCTGGAGCGACGTTGACCATTATTTGTTACCACACAGGTATTTATCAAATACACGTCAGCTTTTTGGTTAAACTGCACAATTTCATAGCCTGCTTTACGGAAGATTTCTTCCATGCTGGCAGTATCTGCTTGATTAACCTTGCAACCAAGTGTATAAAAAGCAATCTTTCTCATAGTCAGCTTAATCTCCTAAATCGCCTGTTTCATAAAAAATAGCAGACATAGCTACAAGTCCGGCAGTTTCCGCACGCAAAATGCGACGACCAAGGCTTACAGGCACCGCACCCGCCTCGCGGGCTTTTGCCAATTCGCCCTCGCTGATACCGCCTTCAGGACCAATAATCAAAAGTAAGTCTTCCATTTGTCCTGCTTCACGCAAGGCAGTTTTAAGACTCATTCTATCTTCACATTCATAAGCGATAATCTTAGTCTTGCAATCGTTGTTGGCAAGCATTTCCTTAACAGTTTGTACATCTTGCACTTTGGGAATAATGTCACGTTTGCTTTGCTTAGCAGCAGCTTCAGCAATCTTTTGCCAACGCTCCACCTTCTTATCAGCTTTAGCACCGTCAAGACGCACTACGGAATGCTCCATAGCTACGGGCACAATGCTATATGCACCAAGCTCCACTGCTTTTTGGATGATGAAATCCATTTTCTCACCCTTTGCCAAACCTTGGGCAAGAGTAATTTTCACAGCAGGCTCGTGGCTTTCCGCAAGCTTTTCAAGACAACGAACAGTAACAGTGCTTTCGGTAATGGCAGCAACTTCTGCCAAAGCACTTACACCATCATCACTTACGATTTGCAATTTATCACCTGGTTGCATTCTGAGAACCTTGCCAATATGCTTAGCATCAACGCCAGTGATAGTCATTTCTTCATTATATAATTGCGGTATAAAAAACCTATGCATTTATTTCACCTTGCTCATTTGCATTACAACCCAGCCGCCTTTTTCATCGACGTGGTCTACTTGCATGCCTACTTCTTTAGCAGCAGCTTCAATGTCAGCTTGTCTTTCTTTGATGATACCACTTGCCAAGAAAATACCGTTGTCTTCCAATTTGCCGGGGATATCTTTCAAAAGCATAATGATGATATCTGCGATGATGTTAGCAATAATCACATTAGCTTTGCCCTCAGTGCCGTGGAGCAAATCGCCTTCTTTAACATCAATTCTATCGGTCAAATCGTTGTCAGCAATGTTTTCTTGAGCTACGCGTACAGCAACTGCATCAATATCTACAGCTTTAACTTCTTTTGCACCAAGGAGTGCTGCAGCAATTGCCAAGATACCGCTACCGGTACCAACGTCAAAAACAACATCGTCTTTAGTCAAGATTTTTTCCAAACGAGCCATGCACATATTGGTAGTATGGTGAGTACCGGTACCAAAAGCCATACCCGGATCAATCTTAATTACGTGCTCGCCTTCTTTAGCTTCGTATTCTTCCCAGCTGGGTTTAATAACAAGACTTTCACCAACGTGAGTAACATGGAAATATTGCTTCCATTCGTTTGCCCAGTCCACTTCGGAAACAGTGCGGAAACGGGTGTTACCAAAACGGAATTTGCCAATGCGTTCTTCAATAATATTTAATTCTTCTTCAATTTGCGCAAGACGACCTTGCAATTTTTCGTCATCTGCATAGTATGCGCTTACGGTTACGATTTCGGTATTTTCTTGTTCAGGAATGTCGCACAATTCCCAAGTACCGCTGTTACGCAAATCGTTAATCAGTTGGGGGTCTTCGATGGCAACACCGTGAGCGCCAACACTTACTAAAATATCAGAAACAGCTTCTACTGCTTCGTGACAAACTTGCACGTTTACTTCTATCCAATTAGACATATAATGTTCCTCTTTTCTTTAAACTCTATTACCCATAAGTATAACATACGCCGCTCCATTAACCAAAATAATTTATTGACGATAGCAACAAATTAACATAGAATATTGTCTATACAACTAAAAGCTTTTAAACCAAAAGCTAAGGAGGAAAATTATGCTGACATTGGATAAAATTTACCATGCAGCCTTTGTATTGAAGGATATCGCCCGCAAAACCGACTTAATCGCTGCTCCCCAACTTTGTGAAGGCAGCGAAGTATATTTAAAAACTGAAAACCTGCAAGTAACCGGCAGCTTTAAAGTGCGCGGTGCTTACTATAAAATTAGCCAATTAACCAAAGAAGAACGCTCCAAAGGCGTAATCGCTTGCAGCGCAGGCAACCACGCTCAAGGCGTTGCTCTTGCTGCTACTAAAATGGGTATCAAAAGCATTATCTGCATGCCTGACGGTGCACCCATCATGAAAGTAGAAAACACTAAACGCCTTGGTGCAGAAGTTCGTTTGGCAAAAGGTACCTACGACGATGCTCACGACCTTGCTGTTCAATTACAAGAAGAAACTGGCATGACCTTCATCCATCCCTACGATGATGATTTGGTAATCGCAGGCCAAGGCTCCATTGGCTTGGAAATTTTAGAACAACTCCCCGATGTAGAAGCTGTTATCGTTCCCATCGGCGGTGGCGGTTTGATTTCCGGTGTTGCTATCGCTATGAAGAGCTTGCGCCCCGATATCAAAATTTATGGCGTACAATCTGCAGGCGCAGCAAGCATGTTCAATGCGTTCAAAGCAAAATCTTACCAAACTTTGGATAGCGTTAGCACCTTTGCAGACGGTATTGCAGTAAAAACTCCCGGTGAAAACACCTTCAACATCATCGAAAAATATGTTGATGAAATCATCACCGTTAGCGAAGACGAAATCGCGGCTGCAATCCTCGCCCTCATCGAAAAACAAAAACTTATTGCTGAAGGCGCAGGCGCAACTCCTGTAGCAGCAGCTATCTTCAATAAACTGCCCATCCAAGGCAAAAAAGTTGTTTGTCTCGTTTCCGGTGGTAACATTGACGTAAACATCCTTTCCCGCGTAATCACCCGTGGTCAAGTAATGAGCGGTCGCAAAACCAATCTGATGATTGCTCTGGAAGATAAACCGGGTCAATTGCTCCACGTTAGTGACATTGTTTCCAGTTGTGGTGCGAACGTTATCAGCGTACACCATGACCGTAGCGATGCAAACATGGCAATCACCAGCTGCTTCCTTAAAATTGGTCTGGAAACTCGCGACAACGACCAAATCGAAGAAATCAAACGTCGTCTTATCGAAGAAGGCTTCAACCTCGTAAGCGAACGTTGCTAAAACATATCATATAAGAAATACAAAAAGGCTCCGCAATTAAGCAGAGCCTTTTTTATTTAGATTATGAAGTTATTAGAACGCATAATTTGCTTGCACGCTACCGCTGAAGCCTTCGCGTTGTCCTACGTAAGCACGACCATTCAAGTCAATGCTCCATTTGTCGCTTGCTTTGTAGTGAGCACCAATTTCACCAATTACAGTGCTACCACCAAGGGACGGAGTGCTGAGGTCATAGCCAACAACGGTGTTATCAGCGTCGCCACCAAATTCATATTCCCAAGCAGCACCGTAGTACATAGCAAGTTTATTAGTTTGTACTTCGTTGATGCGGAAGCCAAGACGCAGTCTTTCGCTATCTACGCTATCAAAGTGGAATTCGTCACCGTCAATGGTGAAGTCTTCGCTATCGTGGTGAGTGTAGATAAATTTGCCGTAAACATCTACGCTATCACCATCGTTACCACGAGGAATAATTTTACCGATACCAATTTGTGCGCCATAGTAGAAGGTATCGATGTCGTAACCCATTGCACCAGTACTACCAATTACAGCATCACGGAGTTCGTTTTGCAAGTTGCCTGCACGAATAGCTGCTTCTGCATAAACGCCATTAGCGTTGTCTTTACGAATCAAGAAGCCACCACCGTTATAAACTGCTTCACCATCGCCACGCAAGTAGCCAAAGTCAGTTACGTTATGAGTGCTATAGTTACCTTCGCCGTTTTCGAAGAAAGCACCTACGGTCAAACCATTAGCATTAGTTTTACCAACACCAACAATACCACTCCAACCATTTACATTAACATGGCTACCGGTTTCGTATTCACTATGGTTGCCATATACAGCTGCGAAAACTTTGGTATCTTTTTCGTTGTCACGTGCAAGAGCATTAAGACCAGTTTCAATAAGTTCGCTACCTTGGTTAGTGAATGCAGTT
>CALCHC010000143.1 GCA_937901335.1 uncultured Phascolarctobacterium sp.
CCCGGCGAGGGCAAGCCTGCTACCGAAATGGTAGAAGAACTTGACCCCTTGGACGAGGTAAAACAACTTATTGCCAGTGGCGTAGATAAAAAAACTGCTTTGGCGCAAGTTGCTAAAAAACGTAGAATCCCCAAAAGGGAACTATATAATCAACTTATTTCAGAAGGAGAAGGGATTTCAGAATGACTAAACCGACTTATTATATTACTACTCCGATTTACTACCCCAGTGACAAACTTCACATTGGTCACGCTTACTGCACCACCATTGCAGATACCTTGGCTCGTTTCCACCGCGCAAAAGGTGAAGATGTATTCTTCCTCACCGGCAGTGACGAACATGGTTTGAAAATTCAACGTAAAGCTCAAGAAAAAGGCATTACCCCTATTGAATACGTTGACGCAATCATTGCTAACTTCAAACAACTTTGGAACGAACTGAACATCTCCAACAATGACTTTATTCGTACCAGCGAAGAACGTCACCACAAAGTTGTTCAAGACGTTTTGACCAAAATTTTTGAACAAGGCGATATCTATAAAAAGAACTACGAAGGTCTCTACTGCGTACCTTGCGAATCCTATTGGCTCGAACGCCAATTGGTAGATGGCAAATGCCCTGACTGCGGTCGCCCCGTAGAAAAAATGCAAGAAGAAAGCTACTTCTTCAAACTTTCCAAATACCAAGATTGGTGGTTGCAATTCATCGAAGAAAACCCCAACTTCATCCAACCGGCAAGTCGTCGTAACGAAATGATTAACTTCGTAAAACAAGGCTTGGAAGATTTGTGCATTACCCGCACCACCTTCGACTGGGGTATTCCTGTACCTTTCGACAAAAAACACGTTGTTTACGTTTGGTTTGACGCATTGCTCAACTACTTGACCGGTATTAAATACGGTACTGATGACGCAATGTTCAACAAATTCTGGCCTGCATCCTTGCACCTTGTTGGTAAAGAAATCGTACGTTTCCACACCATCATTTGGCCGATTATGCTTAAAGCTATGGGCGTAGAACTGCCGCAAAAAGTTTACGGTCACGGCTGGCTCGTAATCGATGGCGATAAAATGTCCAAATCCAAAGGCAATGTTATCGATCCGTTGGCATTGATTGACGAATTTGGCGCTGACGCTATCCGTTACTTCCTGCTCCGCGAAATCGTATTCGGCAACGACGGCAATTTCTCCCGCGACGCACTCATCACCCGCATTAACTCCGACCTTGCTAACGACTTGGGCAACTTGCTCCACAGAACTGTTAGCATGATTGAAAAATACCATGGCGGCGTAGTAACCAACACTGGCGTAATCGAAGCTGTTGACGAAGACTTGATGGCTTTGGTAAAAACCACTGCTGAAAACTTCGAAAAAGATATGGACGCTATGGAAATCAATAGCGCTATCAAAGGCGTTTGGGCTCTCATCAGCCGCGCTAACAAATACATCGACGAAACTGCTCCCTGGATTTTGGCTAAAGACGAAGCAAAAGCTGCTCGTTTGCAAACCGTTATGTACAACTTGGCAGAAACCCTGCGTGTTGTAGCAATCCTGGTAGCTCCCTTCATTCCGTCCACCAGCCCCAAAATCTACACTCAACTCGGTTTGGAAGTTCCTGCAGAATTCCTCCTCACCGATGCAGAATTTGGCAAAATTGCTGATGGCACCAAAGTTCAAAAAGGCGAACCTCTCTATCCGCGTATTGAAATCGCAGAAGACGGCGCAACCATCATTGGTGGCAAACGCTATGAACCTAAAGTAGAAGTAGCTCCCGCACCGGTAGAAGAACCCAAAGTTGAAATGGAACCCATCAAAGAAGAAATTACCATTGACGCTTTCGAAAAAATCGACCTGCGTGTAGGCACTGTTAAAGCTGCTGAAAAAGTTAAAAAATCTAAAAAACTGCTCAAATTGCAAGTTATGATTGGCGACGAAGAACGTACCATCGTAAGTGGTATTGCTCAATACTACGAACCGGAAGCTCTCATCGGTCGCAACGTAATCGTAATTGCTAACCTTGCTCCGGCTAAACTCTTCGGCATTGAATCCTTCGGTATGCTCCTTGCTGCTTCTGATGGCAACGGCAACCTTGTTTTGGCAGATGCTCCCGGCATGGCAAGCGGTAGCCGCGTAAAATAAGATGAGCAGAACAGGATTGTGGGATTCCCACGCCCACTTGGACTCTGACTACTTTACCAGCGACAGGCACGAGCTTATCACCAATTTGCAAGCGGAACTTGACGGTATCGTTAACCCCGGTTGCGATGCGGAAACTAGTGCTTTTGCCGTAGAGCTGGCAGAAAAATATGACTTCATCTACGCTGCAGTAGGTTGGCATCCGGAAAACTTAACTGGTATGCCTGCCAATTACTTGGATATGCTGGCGGCGTGGGCAGTACACCCGAAAGTAGTTGCCATTGGCGAAATTGGCCTTGACTACTACTGGAAGGAAAACGAACCTAAAGAAGTACAAAAGCGAGTTTTCTTGGAACAAATCGACATTGCAAAACAATTTGGTTTGCCCATCATCATTCACGACCGTGATGCTCATGGAGATATGTTGGAAATCTTCCAAAAAGAAGTAACCGGTGTTGAAGCTGTGTTCCATTGCTATTCCGGTTCTGTAGAAATGGCGAAAGAACTTGCTAAACGTGGCTACTACTTTGGTTTTGGTGGCACTTCCACCTATAAAAACGCAGAAAAAGTGCGCGAAGTAATGAAATACGTTCCTCGCGAACTTATCCTCTTTGAAACCGATAGCCCTTATCTTACTCCGGTGCCTTATCGTGGTAAACGCAATAACCCCGGTTATGTAGAGTTTACCGCTCGTAACGCAGCAGAAGTTTTGGGAATGGATTTTGAAGAACTGGCAGCGATTACCTCTGCCAACGTAAAGCGTTTGTTCAAAAAAATTAAATAAGTTTTTATGGCTCACTTCGTTATGGAGTGAGCCTTTTTATTTTGCAAAGGTACTTTCATTTCTAAAAATTTATGTTAAAATGGCGGTGAAGACGTTTTGAGCGTCGTGCAAGATATTTGGCAAGTTCCAAAATTTTAGCAACGGAGGTAACTCAAATGAAATTTAAAAAAATTGCTATGGCATTGGCAATGATGGGAATGTTAGCAGGCGTCGGAACTGCAGTGGCAGCCGAACGTCCTTATAAAGAAATCCCTGTAAACACCATTGAAGATGCCTACATTGGTACTGTGGAAGACCATAAAGCAAAAACTGGCGTAACTGTTATGATTTTCCCCAAAGGCGTAATGGCTGGCGTGGAAATTAGTGGCGGCGGTCCTGCTTCTCGCGAAACTCCTGTAATCGCACCCACTACCAATCCCACACCGCTGAACGCAGTAGTTTTGGGCGGGGGCAGTGCTTACGGCTTGGCAGCAAGTGATGGCGTAATGCAGTATTTGGAAGAACACGGTATTGGCTACGATACTGGCGTTGCCCTTGTGCCCATTGTTGTTCAAAGCGACATTTACGACTTGGCTTATGGCAGACCCGATGTTCGACCCGGTCCTAAGATGGGCTACAAAGCTTGCGAAAACGCAATGAAGCGCCCCGAAATTAAAAGTGGTTTGTACGGTGCAGGCGTAGGTGCTACTTGTGGTACTTACTATAGCATGGACCGTGCAAGTAAAGCAGGTATGGGCGTTTACGCAGTACAGCTTGGCGATGTAAAATTGGCGGCGATTGTAATTCTTAACGCTTGTGGCGATATCTATGATCCTAAAACCGGTCAAAAGATTGCAGGCCTTTATAACGAAGACCGCACAGCTTTTGTAGATATTCGTGATGAAGTTTATAAATTTGGCGTGCCTTCCTTAGCACACAAGAACACTACCATTGGCGCAATCCTCACCAATGCAGATTTGGACAGAGCGCAACTTACTAAAGTAGCTTCTATGACACAAAACGCATACGCTCGTTGCATTTACCCTGTTGGTACTTTGTATGATGGCGACTCCATCTACGCAGTATCTTTGGGCAAAGTAAAAGCGGACGTAAACGCTATTGGTACTTTGGCGGCGGAAGTAATGCAAGAAGCAATCCTGCGTGCAGTGCGTGATTCCAAAATCTCTGACGAAGAATATTTGGCAAACTGCCCTAAATGAATAAAATACTAAAACTCCCGTAGATAACTGCGGGAGTTTTTGTTTTGGAGTATGTAGTGCTATAATTAAAATAAAAACCAAAGAGTTGATAATATGAAACACTATGAAGTCGTTGCAGCAGTAATTGAATATGAAGATAAAATTTTGTGTATGCAACGAGGAAAAGCAAAATTTGAATATACTAGCTATAAATTTGAGTTTCCAGGTGGCAAGGTAGAAGTTGGAGAAGAGAATCACATTGCTTTGGTACGAGAACTTAGTGAGGAAATGGATTTGAATGTTACTATTAGTGCAGAAGATTACTTGCTAACTGTTGACCATTCTTATCCAGACTTTGCAATTACGATGCACGCCTACTTGTGCAAAGTTGATAGTCCTGATTTTGTGATGAAAGAGCACGTAGATTTTAAATGGTTGCCTGTTGGCGAGCTTGATTCTTTAGATTGGGCAGAAGCAGATAAACCGATAGTAGAGTGGTTGAAAAATAGATTTTGATTTGTAGGAGCTTTGGCTTATGGATTGTATGACACCTGAACAACGACATAAAGCAATGGTTTCAAATCGAAGTAAGAATACAAGTATTGAGGTTAAGCTTCGAAAAGCTTTGTGGAATGTAGGAGTTCGCTATCGTAAAAATTACAAATTGCTTAATTACAATGTAGATATCGCCATTACGAAATATAAAGTTGCTATTTTCTGTGATGGTGATTTTTGGCATGGCAAGGATTTTGACGAAAAGGTATTTCACACTAATAAAAAGTTCTGGAGTGAAAAGATTAAACGCAATATGGAGCGCGATTTAGAAGCCACGATTGCTTTGCGTGATGCAGGATGGCAAGTGCTTAGATTTTGGGAAAAAGACATCAAGAAAAGTATTGGCGACTGTGTGAAAGAAGTAGTTTCTGTTTTGGATAGGTGCGGTCGAAAATAAAGAGTCCTTTATAAAACTGTACGCTTGTTTGTGTTTTGCTTGACTTTTAGACAAAAAACATGTAAACTGGACATATAGGAGGAATGGTTATGAATTATTACTCTATTGAAGAAATCGCAAGTATGTCTGGTTATAGCCAAAAGACTATTAGAAGACACATTGCTGCTAACAAATTAAATGCAGATAAAATTGGCAACTCTTATAGAATTACTGAACAAGATTATCACAGATGGATGCAATCTGATAAAAAAATAGATGATGAATCTATTTTCTGCGGAGAAGTAGAGAAAGCTTCTTTAGCTGATGATGTTAATTGGATTGATATTACAGATGAATGGGTTTATGATGGTTGGTCTAATGTGAATCATCGCAACGGTTTGAATTTCATAGACTTGTTCTCCGGAGCAGGTGGATTGAGCTGTGGTTTGACTATGGCAGGTTTTACTCCAGTTGCTTCTGTTGAAATTATGCCTGAAGCAGTGGAAACTTATAAGTATAATTTCATTGAACAAAAGTTATTTGATGAAACCGTAGAAACAAGAGATATTCGTGTTGATGAAGTAAAAGAAAATCTTTACGCATCTGTAGAAGGTAAGCATATTGATTTAATTGTTGGTGGATTCCCATGCCAAGGTTTTAGTATGGCAGGACACCGTGTAGTTGCTGACCCTAGAAATAGTTTGTATCTTGAAATGCTTGACATAGTTAAAAGATTGCAACCTGATTTTGTTGTGATGGAAAATGTTGAAGGCTTACGTTCTATGTTGAATGGTAAGGTAGAAGCTAAAATCATCAGCGATTATAAAGAAGCTGGCTATGATATCAATGTTACTGTTCTTAACAGTGCTGATTATGGTGTTCCTCAAATCAGAAGAAGGGTTATTTTCATTGGTAACAGACACGGATTGAAAAACTATCATCCGCAACCGATGTTTACACCTGAGATATATAATACTTTAGGCGAAGGCATTAAACGTTTTATGTTTATGCCTGAAAATAAAAGGATTAACCATATTTTTACAAAGCATACTCCGGAAATGATTAAGAAGATTAGTGAAGTTCCCGAAGGTAAGAGCTTGTATGGAAATTACTCTGATGCTTGGAAAAAATCTCCTTGGGATAAACCGTCTTGCACTGTTAAAGAAAATCATGGCGGTGTAAACTTACATCCCAAACTAAATAGAGTTCTTACTCCGAGAGAACTGGCTGCGTTACAATCTTTCCCTGATGATTTTATTTTCAAAGGGAATAAAAAATGGCAGTTGGTTCAAATTGGCAACGCTGTTCCTCCGCTTCTTGGTAAAGCGATTGGTTTGGCAGTAAAAAAAGCGATGGATGAAAAATAAAACTAAAACCCGAAGCAGTGATTTGCTTCGGGTTTTGTATTAGTTATTATTTTTGTGAGCAGTAATTACTTTTTCTAGATTCATCATATTAAATCTGAATTTGAAAGTAGAACGTGCTTTGTGAACTTGGAACTCACCAATGGAAATACCATCGTATTTTAAAGTATTGCTTTCGTTCCAATCTAGGATGGACGGTTTAGAAAAACTGAATTTTTCAGGATCCCATACCATGGATTTTGCAAAGTCTGCATCAAAGATTTTATAGTTGTAT
>CALCHC010000144.1 GCA_937901335.1 uncultured Phascolarctobacterium sp.
AAGTAATGTCCAGCGTGGCAGGAACCATGGGTAATGGTGAAGACATGGTAAATGCAGGCGTAACCTTTGCTCTTGATAAACCTAACAATGTTTCTAACAGCCGTGTTGCAATGGCTCGTGAAATTCAAGATTTGCGACAACAAGTTGCGGCTTTGACAATGTTGGTAATGCAAATGGCAAGCAGAGATAATGCTGCTCTTGCAGGAGTTGCAATGTTCCCGGATGTTCCGGAAAATCACTGGGCTTATGATTACATTGAAGGATTGCAAAAACAAGGCATTATTGAAGGTTATCCTGACGGAAACTTTGGCGGCGATCGTTCTATGACTCGTTATGAGTTTGCTGCAATGTTGTATCGTGCATTGGAAAAAGGTTTCCCTGTTGATAGCAGATTGTTGAATGAATTTAATGCGGAACTGGGACGTATTCGTGTTGACCGTATTAAAGGTGCTGACAATGATGCTAATAAAGTTGAACGTGTACGCGTAAATAATTACGAAGACCGTGACGATTATGGTAGCAAAATTGTTCAAGTAAAAGCTGGTGCATAGAAGTCAGTTCTTAAAAGAAAAAGGACGAGAACCATTTGGTTCTCGTCCTTTTAATATTTACTTATCAATGAAACAACGCTTCCAAAAGGCTGTAGGGGAAAATGCCCAAGCCTACGCCAGCGAAGAAGCCGGAAATTGCAGCTACGAAAGCAAAAGCAGCAGCGAAACCAATTTCTTTTTTAACAGCGTTGGAATATACGCCGCGTACAGAGATTACGAAAATCAACAACCACATGTAAGGGTTTTCTACCTCGTGGTACATTTGCTCAAACCAATTATCAAACATAGCAGTCTCCTTTTTTATATTACATAATTAGAGATATAAAAAAACACTCGCAGATGCGAGTGTGTAGTTTACCAATGGTGCCTCAGCACAGAATCGAACTGTGGACACAGGGATTTTCAGTCCCTTGCTCTACCAACTGAGCTACCGAGGCATAGTTTTGGCGACCCGGAAGGGACTCGAACCCTCGACCTCCGCCGTGACAGGGCGGCATTCTAACCAACTGAACCACCGGGCCAAATCAACTACAAGTGATATTATACAGATTTAGTACTATCTTGTCAACATCTTTTTTATTTTTCTAAAGCAGTTAATGTTTTCTCCAATTTCTCTTTAAGCAAAGCACTCAAAACTTCCAAAGAATTAGCATTAAATTCTTCTGTAGTCAAAGGCAAATAACCTTTCTTCATTTCTGCGAAGAGCTCGTTACGAAAACTATTGTATAAGAACATCAACTGGTTACCATTAGCAAAATCACTATAATCTAAAATTATCCAAGAGCCGTTAATATATTCCAACGGACAATCAGGAGTAATGTAGAGTTCGAAGTTACCAATTTGTTTAGGCAAAGTTTTCCAATTGTTCCATTCCTTAAAACCCATCACTTCGGACTCATAACCCATTCCCTTGGCTTTACCCTTCCCCATGTCTTGCAACAAGGAAGGTAATTTATTCAAAACAATTTCTGCAAATTTCTCTTTATCACGAGTAAAAAATCTATCATCTCTAAAAGTATGCAAGCCTAAATTTTTTACAATTACATAGTCAAAGGTTTCGCCTGTATAAATCAAGTCAACGCAAGCATGGTTTGCTTCATCAACATAGGAAGCAATATTTAAAATGTTACCTTTGATACCAGTACCTTCACGCAAAGTGAAGCCTTCTAATTCTTTAGGCAGCTGTTGTAAAAACTCCCACTCTTGCAATTCTGCTTCTATCTCAGTTATCTTTTTAGCCATTAGTCAGATACCTCTTCTTTCTCCTGACATTATAACATAAAAAAGACGGTAGAAAAAATCTACCGCCTTCAAATTACTTTTAAATTATTCGTCCATATTTTCAGGAAGAATTAAGTTAAGAACTACTGCAACAATGAATACAACTGCTACACAGTTTTCTGCAAAAACATTGCGAATCAAATCCGGGAAGATTTTAAATATCGCAGGAGTTTGAGTGAAGCCCAAACCAATACTCATAGCCAATGAAGAGATGATAACATTGCGTTGGCTGTAACCACAAGCAGCAATCATT
>CALCHC010000145.1 GCA_937901335.1 uncultured Phascolarctobacterium sp.
GAAGAATCTCTACATCGCCACGGAACTTGTTGATAATAACACCTTTTACCAAAGCACGTTCATCTTCTTCCAAAAGCATCAAGGTTCCGTAAATAGAAGCAAAAACACCGCCACGATCAATATCTGCTACCAAAAGCACAGGGGCTTTCGCCATCTTCGCCATGCCCATATTAACGAAGTCATCTTTTTTGATGTTAATTTCTGCAGGGCTACCTGCACCTTCAATAACAATGGCATCAAAGGCTTCATCAAGCTTGTTATAAGCTTCCATAATTTTCGGACGCAGGGTGTGCTTCATTTTAAAGTATTCGCCTGCACTCATAGTACCGATAGGCTCGCCATTTACAATAACTTGGGAACCGCTGTCACTAGTAGGTTTCAGCAGAATAGGATTCATCAGCACGCTAGGTTCAATACCAGCAGCTTCTGCCTGCACAACTTGAGCACGTCCCATTTCTGCACCTTCCTTAGTAATGAAGGAATTAAGCGCCATATTTTGAGATTTAAAGGGTGCAACCTTTTTGCCGTCTTGGTTAAACACACGACACAAGCCTGCTGTTACCAAACTTTTGCCTGCATTGGACATCGTGCCTTGTACCATAATTACCTTTGCCATACTAATCACACTCTTTCATTAAAAATTTTATGATATCTTGATAATTTTCTAACTTTTTCGTAGCGTGTTCTGAACACCACGCAAGCACAGGAACGGTACCCCTATCATGCTTACCGGTTACAGAGCTGGTTACGTGGTCACCACAAATTACTATTTTTAAAGGCTCCTGCACCGCACTAAGCACAGTACCTAAAAATTCCTTATCAATACGCTCGATGAACGCAACTTTTTCCAAAGCATCGTAGCGATGAGCAGCTTCGTCCGTTCCGTTAAAATGGGCAACTACAAAATCGTACTGCTGCAATAATTCCAAGGTTGCTTCTGCCTTGGCGAACAAATCCGTATCCACATCACCTGTTGCGTTTTTAGGAACAAGCACTTCCATTCCTAAAGCCTTACCTATACCACGGACAATCTCCGCTTTACAAACTGCTCCGCCTCGTAATTTATGTAAGTTGTAAAAACTGGGCAAACTTTGTCGTTTAGAAACGCCCCACGGATATAGTGCATAGCGCAAGCCATTGTGAGTAAACTTTTGCAGACGTTCTTCTGCTTCTTGAAGAAAGTACTTCACAGAAAGAGAGCTTGCTTTTATTTCGGACAGCAGCTCCTCCAAATGCTCCCCTACACTTTCGTGTGGGGGTTTTATTTTAGCAGCTAGCACTTTCTCTTCCTTGTTCATAATCAGCAGGTTGCGATACTCCGAAAGATGGATGAACTCTATGTCCTTTAAAACATCGTCGCAAATTTTAGCGGCTTCTTCCATTTGCAAGGCAGTTAAGCCCGTACCATTAAAGCCTGCCAAATAGCCAGCTTCATCCACGGCTACAAGGTTACAACGCAAAACCATTTCATATTCAGAAATATCTCTGCCATTGGCAAGCAACTCCAAGTAAGCACGGTTTTGAGGCATGGCTTCTT
>CALCHC010000146.1 GCA_937901335.1 uncultured Phascolarctobacterium sp.
TAGAGCTTTGTAGTTTTCTGCTAATGCTTCATCAGTGAAAGATAATTTACCAATTAAGCAGTTGATATTTCCTTCTTTATCAACGCGGTATTCAACTTTACCTTTCTTGATTTCGTTTACAGCTTTAGCAACATCCATTGTTACTGTACCAGTTTTTGGGTTTGGCATTAAACCTTTAGGACCTAAGATACGACCTAATTTTCCTAATTCACCCATCATATCTGGAGTTGCAACGATAATATCAAATTCAAACCAACCTTTTTTGATATCTTCTAATACTTCTTTACCACCAACAAAATCAGCACCAGCTGCCTTAGCTTCAGCTTCTTTTGCACCTTGAGTGATAACTAATACTTTTTGTGAACGACCTGTACCGTTTGGTAATACCATAGCACCACGGATTTGTTGGTCAGCGTGACGTGGGTCAACGTTTAAATTGAATGATACTTCAACTGAAGCATCGAATTTTTCGAAGCTTACTTTTTTGATTAAAGCGATAGCTTCTTCGATTGTATAAGATTTGCTGCGGTCAACTAATTTAGCAGCTTCTGAATATTTCTTTCCTACTTTTGCCATTTTACTTTACCGAGCCCTTTCTTATTCCATACCTTCTACTTTAACACCCATGTTACGAGCAGTACCTGCAATGATTCTCATAGCAGCTTCTACTGAGTTAGCGTTTAAGTCAGGCATTTTGTATTCAGCGATCTCTCTTAATTGATCAACTGTAATTGTACCAGCAACTTTCTTTTGGTCAGCGCCAGCTTTTGAAATTTTAGCAGCTTTTTCAATCATATCAGCTGCTGGTGTAGTTTTTAACACGAAGTCAAAACTTTTGTCTTCATACGCAGTAATGATTACTGGTACGATGTCTCCAGCACGGTCTTTAGTAGCATCGTTGAATGCTGTACAGAATTGAGGCATATTGATACCTGCACTTGCTAATGCTGGTCCTGGTCTAGCCCCACCGGCTTTGAATTGTAATTTACATACTTTTGCAACTTTCTTTTTACTCACAAGACATACCTCCTTTTTTTCTTTTATGATGTCTTATGCAGTGGTACGAATGGTTGCTCATTCTTCCACGCATGTTAAAAGAGCACTAAACGTGCTCTATAAATATACGCTAAAAAACCTATTAAATCAAGAGTTTTTTTAACTTTTTTTAATTTTTTTTATCTCATTTACATCAATACATTTTTAGGCTTCATTTTAAGGATATAAATGATAGGTAAAGCACTGGATAAAGCCATTAAAACTGCACTTGCACCATATATACTAATAATATATGCGCCATCTAACTCAACTTTGTATGTTTCTAATAAGTCAAGCTGCGTTACCGCATCAGGATTTTCTTCTTGATATTGCATTTCATAATCTGCATCAATTTGAATTTCCATGAATTTTTGTGAGACTGCATCTCCAAAATAACTACCTGTCACCAACGAACAGCTTGTAGCCAATAAACCAACAATTAAAATTTCTCCTACAAACTGACCTAAAACATTCAATTTTCTTTCACCCATAGAAATCAATACACCAATTTCTTTTGTGCGATTTCGAATAAACTCAAAAGCGGACTCAGACGACGTGCTGCAAGAAGTCTTTCTGACTGCGTTTCAGAAATTCCCTCAATTGCAGAAAAGAGCTGCTTTTAAACCGTGGCTGATCAGTATTGCCCGTAACAAATGTAACGACTATTTTCGCAAAAAGGCTCATCAAAACGAGATTCCAATTGACGAACTGACGGAAAAGACGCTTGGCTACAGCCGTTACGGCATTTCCGTCGTAGACACCGTAAGAGAAACGCTGGATCTGTTGGGAGAAAAAGACAAGCAGATCCTGTATCTGTACTATTGGAAAGAACTCCCCCAAGCAGAGATCGCCAAACTACTGGACATCCCGTTGGGAACGGTCAAAAGCAGACTGCACACGGCGAAGCAGAACTTCAAAACACAGTATCCGTATCATACCGAAACGACGAAAGGAGAAATCACTATGAATATTATCAAGCCCCGGACTTTGTCCGGCTTTATGGAGCTGCTCCCTGCCAAGCAGGCGCAGATGGAGC
>CALCHC010000147.1 GCA_937901335.1 uncultured Phascolarctobacterium sp.
CGTAGCCCCCGGTTTTCCATACCGAATATTTTCCATAATAGAACCAGCAAACAGATATACATCCTGTTGTACAATCCCAATCTGATTACTCGTTGGATGTTCTTGCCGGCTTTAATGCCCATGATGGCGCTGTCTCAGGTTTTGATGTTGGCAGGACTTTCCGTAGCTAGGGAAAGGGAGCAGGGAACCTTTGACCAGCTTTTGGTAACGCCTATCTCACCAACAATTATTTTGATTGGCAAAGCTATTCCGCCAATCTTGATTGGTTTGGGGCAGGCAACCTTTGCCTTGCTGATAATTTGTTTTTGGTTTAATATAAAAGTTGTGGGTTCATTGTTTACGCTTTACTTATTGCTCTTTGTGTTCTTGCTTAGCTGTGTAGGGATTGGCTTATCTATTTCTGCCGTGTCAGCTAATATGCAACAGGTAATGGTGTACTGCTTTATGACTATGATGCCCATGTCGTTGCTTTCGGGGGCAACAACTCCCGTACGCAATATGCCGGAGCTGCTCCAATATTTTACCTTGGTTAACCCACTGCGCTTTGCTACGGAAGCGGTAAGACGCATTGTTTTAGAAGGCAGCAGCATAGGAACTATAGCTTATGCTTTTGTACCGATGCTGATAATTGCAGCGATAACCTTACCAACGGCAGGTTGGTTTTTTCGTAATAAATTGTGATGAAAGAGGATGCTTATGCAAAATATAAAAGTGCGTGCCACGATTCCTAAACGTGAGGATGGAAAGGAAACACGGGCGCTAATCATAGAATGTGCTGGCAATTTGATTGGTAATCTTGGCTACGAGAAAGTTACCAGTAAAGCCATCTGCCAAATGGCAAAGGTGAACATGGCGGCGGTAAACTATCATTTTGGTAGTCGTGATGGTTTGTATTTGGCAGTGTTGGAGGAAGTACATAATTATTTTATAAGTTTAGATGCCCTGCAACGCTTGTATGCCAGCGATTGCACATCTAAGGAAAAGATAGAGCGGTTCTTTGATTTTTTCTTGGAAAGTGTGCTGGATGAAAAAAGTTGGCACGTGAAGGTGTGGGCTCGTGAAGTTTTGGCACCTTCATCCTTTGTGAAACAAGTTCTTTCGGAACAAGCCTTGCCCAAGATTAGCGTTGTTATGAAAATTTTTAGTGAGTACACCGGCTTGGCAGAAGATGACCCCAAGCTGTACATTTGTTATTTTTCAGCTATGTCGCCTTTAATGATGGGGGTCTTCATCCGTAGAAATAATATGGAAGAAATTGCACCTCACATTGGCAACGCTGCTCGCCAAACAAAACTTATTAAAGAATTTATCTTTGCCGGTTTAGACAATTTCAAAGTAAAATAAAAATGAGGCTATCTCTTTTGAGATAGCCTCTAAATTTTTAAAATGCTTTTTAATTTTAGAACATTCTACGCTTCCACAGTAAGTAAGCTGCCGCACCGGAAACACCAAGGGCAACGGTAAGCACGATGGCGAAGCCCCAAGGATTGTTGGCGAAAGGAACAGGTACGTTCATACCCCACATACTGGAAACCAAGGTGGGAATCGCCAAGACGATGGTCATAGTAGCCAAGAATTTCATGACTAAGTTCAAGTTGTTGCTGATGATGCTAGCAAATACTTCCATCATGCTGTTAAGAATGTGGCTGTACATTTCAACCATTTCAACCGCTTGCTTGTACTCAATGATTACGTCTTCCAGCAAATCTTCGTCTTCTTCATAAAGTTTGATAAGATGGCGAGATTGGGTGGCGCTACGCAGACGGAGCAATTTTTCCATTACGATGTAATTGCTGCGCAAGGAAGTGGAGAAGTAGGTCAAAGATTTTTGCAAATCCAAAAGGTTGAACAGTTCGGAGTTTTGCATGGATTGGCGCAAATGTTTTTCCAATTCGTCAGTTCTGCGAATAATGATACGGATGTATTTCAGATACAATGTTGCAGATTTGAAAAGGATTTGGAATAAGAAACGAGTCTTTTTGAAAGTGGAGAAGATCTTTGTGTTATGGTCACCGAACTCTGCGGTTACAGCGTTAGGTTCCAAGCACACAGTAGTTATGTAGTTTTCAGTGATGATGATGCCCAAGGGGAGGGTGTCATAATCTTTGTTACTACGCAGGAACGGAATGTCAACCAAGACGAGGATTTGGTCGTCTTCAATTTCGATACGAGATTTTTCTTCTTCGTCGAGGGGGGCGGTGAGGAAATCCATTTGGATTTTAGTTGCCGCCGCAATTTCCTGCAATTCTTCTTCGGAGGGCGCCACAACATCTATCCAGCAACCCTTTTCAAGTCTATCAATTTCTAATTCATCAAGACCAGTATCGGTACTTTTCATAATTTTGTACATTGTGGTTTCCTCCTTTCAAAAATAGTGTTATCAGAAATTAGATGTTTGCTAAGATAGCTTTTGCAAATTGGTCGCCACAGCTAGTGGAACGCATTCCGCAACGGATACCTTGCAGTTTGGAAGCTGCTTCTTTAGCGTCCATGCCTTCTACCAATTTACTAATAGCTTGTAAGTTACCGGGGCAACCGCCAACGAAATTAACGTTGTGCAATTTGCCGTCGATGATTTCAAAGTTTATAATTTTGGAACAAGTTCCAGAAGTGGTGTAAGAAATCATTAGTTTTCTCCTATTTAACTAAGTTGTTTTTCACGTTGAATAAAATAAAATTCGACATAAATAGCCAAAATCCTCTTATATGTACCGATTTTAACAAAAAAATCCGCTTAATGTCAATCATTTGGCTTTTTACTGGTGGTAGCTTTTATTTATGAGTGAAAATTGCTATAATAAGCAGTAGTTTGTTACTATTGGTAACTGTAAAAGAGGACTGATAATAAGTGGAAGAAAGAAAACGTCTTGAAAGTATTGAGGTTGGTCGTGCTGCTCTGCGCATGGCTTTAACTGCAACTAGATCTGAAGAAACAAATATGAAAGGACTTCTCAAATTGCAGGGAATTCATTCTGCTGCTGTTGATTTTGGCGGAGATTTTTTGAAGTCTATTTCTGAAATTATGAAACGTGCCGTTGTTGCGGCGCAACGTCAAGGTTTGGTAGAAGATAATCATATTGGAGCAGGTGCTGTAGCTGGTGCTGCGCATGCTGCTTTAGAGCAAGTTAAAAATAAAGCTGTAGGTTTTAGTGTTGGTGGTAAGATTGGTATCGCACGTAAAGGTGAGCATCTTTGTGTAGCTATCTTTATGGGTGTGGGCGTACTTAATTTAAATGAAATGTGCGTAGGTCTTGCGCACCGCTCTTTGCCTGAATATAGTAAACCCGTTACTAAGGAGTAAGGAAGAATGAATATTATAGATATTATTGGACCTGTAATGATTGGGCCTTCCAGTTCTCATACTGCAGGTGCTGTGCGTTTAGGTTTGTTGGCTGCCGAAATTTTAGGTTCAACTCCTGTAAAAGCAGAAATTTTCCTGCACGGTTCTTTTGCGGAAACTCACAAGGGACACGGAACTGATATGGCACTTTTGGCAGGCTTAATGGGCTGGCTGCCTGACGATGCTCGTATTCCGGAAGCTGATAAATTCGCACAAGAAGCAGGCTTGGAATATAGCTTTGCGAAAACTGATTTGGGTAGTTTAACTCATCCCAATACTGCTATGTTTGTGCTTACTGCCGGTGACGGTAGCAAGTGTGAAATTATTGGCGCTTCTGTTGGGGGCGGGCAGGTACAAGTAAATAGCATTGACGGTTTCCCTGTGGAACTTACCGGTAAGCTGCCTGCTATTTTAACTGTGCACGAAGATAGACGCGGGATTATTGCCTTGGTTACCAGTACTCTTGCCAGCGCGGGAGTGAACGTAGCAACTATGCGCGTGTTCCGTAGCAATAAAGGCGGTCTGGCTTCTATGGTTATTGAATGTGATGAAGATGTACCGCAAGGAATTATCAATTTAATTGCTGCCTTGCAGCAAATTCATTCTGTGCGTTTTATCGCCAGTGTTGCGTGAGGTTAGGCTATGAAAAAGGATAAACTTTCTTTAAATGGATGGATTGCTGAAGCGGAAGCTAAGGGACAATCTATGCAAGAATTTTTGATTGATTACAATGCTAAGGAACTGGAATGTTCCAAGGAAGAACTGCTTGCCAAAATGGAAAGGATGCTTGTGGTAATCAAGGAATCTATTGATTTTGGTTTGACTGGCGTGCGTTCCCACAGTGGTTTAACTGGCGGCGATGCGAAACGTTTGCAAGAAGCCTCCGAAGAAAAGCAGTTCAGCAATATTTTAGGTGATAAGGCAAAGGATGCTATTGTTTATGCTATGGCAGTTGCAGAAGCCAATGCTGCTATGGGTAGAATCGTAGCAGCTCCTACTGCAGGCGCTAGTGGCGTGCTTCCCGGTGTATTCTTTGCTTTGAAAAAACATTACGGTTTAAGCGACCAAGTTTTAGCAGAAGGTCTTGTTGTTGCCGGTGGTATTGGCCTTGTAATTGCAGACCGTGCTTCTTTGGCAGGTGCAACAGGAGGTTGCCAAGCGGAATGTGGTAGTGCAGCAGCTATGGCTGCAGGTGCTGCAGTTGCCATGTTAGGCGGTACTCCTACCCAAGTTGGACACGCAGTAGCAATCGTGTTCAAAAATATTTTGGGTTTGGTTTGCGACCCTGTAGCAGGTTTGGTGGAAGTGCCTTGCATTAAACGCAATGGTTCTTGCGCACTGCAAGCTTTGGCGGCGGCAGAACTTGCTCTTGCCGGAATTGGCAGCTTCATTCCTGCGGATGAAACAATCGACGCTATGAAGAGCGTTGGCGATAGCCTTCCCTGTGCCTTGAAGGAAACTGCGGGCGGGGGCATGGCAACAACTCCCACAGCATTAGCTTGGGCTAAAAAATATTTTGTAAAATAATTTAATGATAGGAGAATCATCATGCAAGTAATTTCTACTGATAAAGCACCTCAAGCTTTGGGCCCTTATTCCCAAGCAATCGTAGCAGGTAATACCGTATATTGCTCCGGTCAAATTGCTATTAATCCGGCAACTGGCGAATTGGTTTTGGAAAACATTGAAGCAGAAGCAGAACAAGTAATGAAAAATATCGGCGCTGTTTTGGAAGCTGCAGGTTGCACTTATGCTAACATTGTAAAAACCACTATCTTCGCAAGCGATATTAATGACTTTGCTGCAATCAACGGCGTATATGGCAAATATTTCCAAGTAAATCCGCCTGCTCGCTCTTTCGTACAAGTAGCTGCTCTGCCTAAAGGCGTGCACGTAGAGATTGAAGTTGTAGCTGTAAAATAATTTTTAAAAATTTTTTCAAAAAGTGTTGACAATCTTTTATAGTTGTTCTATAATAACATCTGTCGCCAAGCTATTGAGTTTGGAATGATTTGGTGGCTATGGTGAAGCGGTTAACACGGTGGATTGTGGCTCCATTACGCGAGGGTTCGAATCCCTCTAGTCACCCCACAAATGTTAGCTCGCGATTATGATTGGGGCGTAGCCAAGTCGGTAAGGCACGGGACTTTGACTCCCGCATGCGTTGGTTCGAGTCCAGCCGCCCCAGCCAAGTGATCCACTAGCTCAGTCGGTAGAGCACCTGACTTTTAATCAGGGTGTCCCGCGTTCGAGTCGCGGGTGGATCACCATTTTTTATTTTCTAGGGAAAATTCAGCCTACTTGCGAAAGTGAGTGGGCTTTTATATTTTTCTGCACAGTGTTTCTAAATATGATAGAATGATTTTACTAAGAACTTTTGAAAGGAGACTTGCTATGCCGTACGTTAATATTAAAATTACCAAAGAAGGTAACGTTACTCCTGAACAAAAAGCACAACTTATCGAAGGTGCAACTAATCTGCTCCACGAAGTGCTTGGCAAAAACAAAGCAACTACTGTTGTAGTTATTGATGAAGTAGATACTGATAACTGGGGTATCGGTGGTATTCCTGTTACCGAAATTCGTAAAAACAAAAAATAAAATCTCAAAACTAAAAAGGCGAGCCTTGCGGCTCGCCTTTGTTGCATTTTAGAGCTTATTCTTCAGAAGCAGCTTCTTCGTTGATTACAAGTTTGATTTTTTCTACACGGTTTTCATCCATTTCAAGTACGGTAACTTCTAAGTTTTGCCAAGTACCTACATCACCTTTAGTAGGGATACGTTCCAAAACTTCTTCCATTACCCAACCGCTAACTGTAACAACTTCCATTTCTTCGACTTCTTCATCAATTTTTCTGCCCATATCAAGAGCTTCAAAGAGGTCTTCCAAATTGGTGCTGCCGTGAACGATATATTCAGTTTCAGAAACCTTTTCGATTTCGTTAATAACTTCGTCGTGTTCGTCCCAAATTTCGCCAACCAGTTCTTCCAAGATATCTTCCAAGGTTACGATACCGGTGGTGCCACCGTATTCGTCAAGAACGATAGCGATATGGGATTTTTTATGTTGCAGTTCTTGCAAAAGTTCACCAATCTTTTTGCTTTCGGTGATGTAAAGAGCAGGGCGGATGATGGATTCAATATTACCGCCTTTGTCATAAACCACATTGTAAAAATCTTTTTGGTAGATAATACCAACGATATGGTCCATGGTTTCTTTGTATACCGGTAAGCGGGAGTAGTTGGTGTCTGTAAAGACTGCAGCGATTTCTTCTTTGGTTGCATCGTAGGGAACACCTACGATATCAATACGCGGAGTCAAGATGTCGATAGCTTCTTGCTCGCTAAACTCAATGGCACTACGGATTAAAGAACTTTCTTGTTCGTCGATTCTACCTTCTTGCTCTGCTTCTTCTACGATGGTAAGCAGTTCTTCTTCAGTAATGGAGTGCTCAGTTTCAGTGTGGAAAATTCTAGAAACCAATTTCTTCCATTGGATGAATAAGAAGTTGAAGGGAGTAAGAATAATCATCAACAAGTTAAGAAAAGGCGCTGCGAACATGGCGAACTTTTCAGGATTTTCTTTGGCAATGCTTTTGGGAGTAACTTCGCCAAAGACTAAAACAACGATGGTGATGACAAGGGTTGCGACGCTAGGGCCTTGTTCTTCGCCTAACAATCTTACGAAAAGCAAAGTTGCGACAGATGCGCAAGCGATGTTTACGATGTTGTTACCAATTAAGATGGTAGAAAGAAGACTGTCGAAGTTTTCGAGTAAGTCTAAAACGAGTTTAGCTTTTTTGTCTCCTTTTTCCGCAAGGTTTTTAACACGGATGCGGTTCAGGGAAGAAAAGGCGGTTTCGGTTGCAGAAAAGTAACCGGAAAATAATACACAGAAAATAATAATTAACACCGAGGTGCTACTGTCACTGGTCATAAAAATTCCTCTCTATAATTAATAATTAACGATACTTGTTTTTGTGTTTGGTTTTAAGCTTTTTGTCGAGCTCTGCCATTTTAGTATATTCTTGCCACCAGTACAAAGCGGTCAAGGGAATACCAACAGCAATGAAACCAATCCAACGGTTTTCCAGCAAGAATTCGCAAGCAATGCCTGCTGCGATGGTTGCAAGTACAATGATTAACATGCTCAATTTAATGCTTAAAAGAAATTTTTTCACGATTGTTCCTCCTAAAAATTTATAATTCTGGAAGTTGTGGTGGCACAACTATATTATCTGTGGGAATGAGCTCAGGCTTAAAGATTTTTGCCAGCTCAGTGGTGCTGATGGGTTCAGCTTTGGTGATTTGTCCTGCCAAGTACGCAAGGTAACCAATGATTGGTTCAGGACTATCATATTGCTGACGCATCATACTCAAATCTAAATCTTTATCACGTTTAGCAAGACGGCGACCATCGGGAGCCATCAAGAGGGGAATGTGCAGGAATTCAGGGGGCGTAAAGCCTAAGAGTTTATAAATGTAGATTTGCATGGGAGTAGAGCTTAACAAATCACAACCACGCACAACATGGGTAACGCCCATCAATGCATCGTCAATGGTTACTGCGAGCTGATAAGCGTACACGCCATCACTGCGACGGACGATGAAATCTCCACTTTCTTCCATTAAATTATAGCTTTGCTCACCGTAGTTGCCGTCAGTAAAACAAATAGGTTTATCATTTACTGATAAGCGGTAAGCAGGCTGACGAGTTTTAGCGCGTTCCAAGCGTTCGGAAGCAGTTAAGTTTTTGCAGGTTCCTGCGTACAAAATGCGACCGTCGCTTAAATGGGGTGCTTCCGCTGCGTGAAGCTGTCCTCTGGTGCAGAAGCAAGGGTAGATTAAACCTTGTTCTTCCAGCTTAGTGAAATGTTCTGCGTAAATATCAAAACGTTGACTTTGGAAGTAACGCTCGCTATCTGCATCGACATAAGCGCCTTTGTCCCAAGTAAGTCCAAGCCATTCCAAATCCTTCGCCAATAAATCAGCGTTGGGGCGAGGACAACGCACTTTGTCCAAATCTTCAATGCGCAGGACAATTTCTCCACCTTGGGATTTTGCGTGCAGCCAAGCTAACAAACTACAAAATATATTACCTAAATGAATGCGTCCGCTTGGCGTTGGAGCAAAACGTCCGCAAATCTTAGAATTCGTCATAAAATAAGGCACATCCTTTATTATCATATTATTGTAACATAGAGAAGGGAAAATACAAAATAAATTATTAAAGAAAATTTTAGCATTAAGTAAATTTGCGTATTTTTGCTTTTTAAGCCAGTTTGATGTAAAATATACTATTATAGAAATAATTACACTGGGATATTAGTGTTTTTAATAAGAGGAGGAAATTTAGAGTGTTTCGTAAAACTTCTGCCATGGTTGAAGCTGGCATTTTAGCTGCTATCGCCATCGTTATGGCTTTGATTAGTATGTATGTTCCCGTTGCCGGTGCCTTTGTAAATTTCGTTTGGCCTTTGCCTATTATTATCTGCGGTATGCGTCACGGTTTGAAATGGAGCTTGATGAGCTTAACTGTTGCCGGCATTATCGTTGCCATCATCATTAGTCCGCTGCAAGCATTTTTCTTGGTGGCAATCTTTGGTTTGATGGGTATTGTTCTTGGCGAATGTATGCGTCGTCGTATGCCACCTATGAGATTGATGTTCTTTGGTAGCATTGGTGCAGTTGTGGCGCTCATCCTCAACGTGGTATTGAGCTTCGCAGTTTTGGGCATTAATCCTATTGAGATGATGTTCACTTCATTTAACCAAAGCTTGACTGAACTTGCTACTTACTATCGTGAGCAAGGCATGTCCGAAGCAGATATTAAAACTGCTATCCAAGGTTATGAAGATTTGCTCAGCATGATGCGTATTATTATGCCCGGTGCTTTCCTTGTAAGTGCACCTGCTCTTGCTTTCGTAAACTATTGGGCTGCTAAAAAGATTTTGGTTAAATTGGGCGAAAGCTTTGAACCTTTCCCGCCGTTTAGCCAACTGCAAATCCCCGGCTGGATTTTGTGGCCTTACGGTGCATCCCTCTTTGCTGTAACTTACTTCTATTTGAATGATAAAAATAGCTGGATGTACGACCTTTCCGTAAACGTACAAACTGTTACCAGTTTTGCATTGGTACTTCAAGGCATCTGCCTTATCTATTGGTTTGTAGAACATAAAAAGAAACCTGCTTGGTGGGCACACACCGCAACTACCTTGATGTTCTTCATTCCTTTGTTCTCTCAAATGATTGTTTATGTTGGTGCTTTTGACATCATTTTTGACTACAGAAAGATTCGCTCCAAACGTCTTAGATAAGAATTGAGGTGAGCAAAATGTTAAATTTGTTCAATCGCAACATGAATTCCAAAGTTGATACTAATATTTATTTGTTGGTTATCTTACTTTTGGGTATTGTGGTGTGCTATTTTGAGCCTTATATGATTCCCGTAGTGGCAATCGTTTTTGGCTTAACTTATTACTTTAGTCGTCGTACCTTGATGAGCAAGGAAATTTTCTTTAGCAGTTATTTGGATAACATCATCCGCAACATTGAACGCACCAATCATTATGCAGTGCGTAAGCTTGATGTGGCGATGGCAGTGTTCTCTAAAGATGGCAAACTGCAATGGAAAAACGAATTGTTCCAAGAATGGACAGGCAAAAAGAATTTGGAAGGCTTGAAGCCGGAAGAAATTTTGCCTTTACAACCTAACGCTTTCGAATTGTTAAGCGTTAAGGACGGCGAGAAAGTAATTCAATTAAATGACCGCTACTATAATATGAAGTATTGTCGCGTGCAAACCACTGATAAAGCTGCAAAGCAAGGCGAGCAAAACAATAGTGGTCTTATGATTTATTTGACTGATGTTACTGAGTTTGAACTGCTCCGTCAAAAATATGCTAAGGAAAAAATTTGCTTGGCATATATTCGTTTTGATAATTACGAAGACGTAATGCGTGGTTTGAGCGAAACCAATATGGCGAACTTAAACGGTGAAATCCACGAAATGGTTACCAAATGGGTTGCCGAAAAGAATGGTTTTATTTGCCGTATGAATAAAGAACAAAGTTTGGCAGGTTTTACCCAAGGCGCAGTTGCTGAAATTATTGAAGAAAAGTTTGCTGTTCTCGATAAAGTGCGCGAAATTCGTGCCGGTAATAAGATTCCGCCTACTTTGAGTATTGGTGTTGCTTGTGATGGCGATACTCTTGATGAACTGGTGCAAAATGCAAACAATGTATTGTATTTGGCGTTGGGGCGTGGCGGTGACCAAGCAGTTGTTGTACAAAACAAAGCTACTCAATTCTTCGGTGGTACTTCTACCGTAGCGGCGAAAGCAACCCGTGTACGTGCCCGCATTGTTGCGCAAACTATTAATGAACAAATGCAAGCTTCCGATAAAGTTTTCATTATGGGTCATGCTAACGAAGACTACGATGCTATTGGCAGTGCTATTGGTATGGCGAAGCTTTCCCTGTCCTTGAACAAGGAAACTTATATCGTGGTTAGCGGTCGCAATGAAAACGTAAACCGTATTTCTGAAATGCTTGCTAGCGAAAGCATGAAGGTTACCGGTCACGAGGAAGATTACAATTCCATTATGGTGGAAGAGGAAGAAGCGCTGAAACATATTACTCCTGACAGCTTGCTTGTTTTAGTTGACCACCATCGCGAAATCCTTACTGCTAGCAAAGCAGTTTTGGAAGCTATTTCTAAACGAATTATTGTAGACCACCATCGTCGTGCGGAAGATTTGATTGGCGATACAGTGCTCCTGTACTTAGAACCTTCTTCTTCCTCCACTAGCGAACTCTTAACTGAGCTTGTTGGTTACTTTAATGATAGACTGGAAATTACTCCGGCAGAAGCAACTGCTCTCTATTCCGGCATTGTCCTTGATACTAAAAACTTTGCCGTGCAAACTGGCGAGCGTACTTTTGAAGCGGCAGCACTCTTGCGTAGAAGCGGTGCTGATCCCAATATGGTACGTTTGATGTTTAAAGACGATATGGACGTACTTAAATTGCGTGCTCGTTTGATTGCAGAAGCAAAAACTATCGAACCGGGTATTGCCATTGCTCTTTATAAACGAGCAGAAAAAGGCGCTAAGGCTACCATCTTGGCGGCGCAAGTTGCAGATACTTTGATTAATATTGAAGGTATCCATGTGGGCGTTGCTATTAACGAATATAAAGATGGCAGTTTGGGCGTAAGCGCACGTAGTGACGGTAGTGTAAACGTGCAAATTATTATGGAGGAATTAGGCGGCGGCGGTCACCAAACAGTGGCAGGCGTACAGCTTGATAATATGCGTGCTGCGGATATTGAACCGCAAATCATCGCACTTGCAAAAAAACAATTAGAACAATTAGAGGAGAAAGATAACAATGAAAGTGATTCTGTTACAAGATGTTAAAAACTTAGGTAAAAAAGGTGATATCGTAGAAGCTGCTGACGGTTATGCTCGCAACTTCCTCTTGGCTCGTAAAGTAGCTAAAGAAGCAAGCACTGCTAACGTAAACCAAGCTAAACAAGATAAAGCAGTTGCTTCCCATCGTGCAGCTCAAGCTAAAGACGAAGCTGTAGTTTTGGGTGCACAAATCGAAAAAGTGGTAGTAAACATTAAAGTTCAATTGGGTGCAAACGGTAAAATGTTTGGTTCCGTAACTTCCAAAGATGTTGCAGAAGCTTTGATTAAACAAACCGGTATCCAAATTGACCGCCGCAAAGTAGAACTCAAAACCGCAGTTAAAGGTTTGGGCGAATACGATGCTGTAGCAAAACTTCATCCCGAAGTTACCACTGCTTTCAAAGTTGTAGTAAGTGCTTAATAAATATGATAAACTAAAGGCGTAACGTGAAAACGTTACGCCTATTTTTATCGGCAATATTCATCAACGAGAAGACTCCTTCTTTGAGGGAGCTGTCAGCGAAGCTGACTGAGGGAGTATTATGGAAAGCAAAATTTTGAACGCAATCGCTTCGTACGAAGCAGAGATTTTAGATTTTACAAAGGAACTTGTTAATATAGATAGTGGTGTTGATTGTCCTGAAGGTG
>CALCHC010000148.1 GCA_937901335.1 uncultured Phascolarctobacterium sp.
TGACTCCTTACGCAACATTTTAGTTAAAAATATCGTTGCCCACATATTCGCTTCGAAGCTATTCCAAACTTTCATAAAGTACAGCTCAGATGTGTGCTTAACGATATTTTTCTCGATTCAGTTGTTGCTACTCGTCACAATCGTTTCACCGGGAATCATTAAAGCTGGTGTTTATGGTAGTTCTAACAAAAGTAAAGGCTCGTCTAAAATCAAGACGAGCCTTTAGAATTAAAACCTTCTACTTCTCCTAATAGGTCCTCTATTAGAAATCGTGCTTCTCTTTAGCTTTTCTAACTTCTCTAGTTCTTCGCACAACACTTTAACATATTCTTTCGGGTCTGTATCAAAAACTTTACCTGCTTTTAACTGAGCCAAAAATTTAGTCTTAGATGTAATATAAATTGCAGCCTTACCGCCAACTCTTCCAGGCATTAAACAAAATAAATTATGCTCAATATTCTGGGCACAAAAATCAAAAAACACTGGTACATCAGAATTCAACCAATTCTTTGGAAAAACCCCTTCAGGATTCAACGTATAAGCAAAATCGTTATTAAACTTCTTAATAGCAGCAAATTTAAACCGTTCCAAATCCGATGCTAGTCTAGTTCCATCTACCACCCATAGCAAATTATCATAAAATTTTTCTCTACTTATGCGTTCTTCTTCCTTCATAAATGAATGCTGAAACTCTATAGTAATACCATTTTCTGTACGAACATCAGCAATATGTTTTTCACCAGTTTCTTCATCGTGCATAACCACTTCTTGCCATTCTTTAGGAAAATAATCTTTCCACATTCTATGCCAAGCAGTTTCTGCATCCCACCACTTGTCACATTCAGAATTAGGCTTATGCATCCAATGATTAACTTTCTCCTTTGGACACCTTGCTACAACCTCTTCACCACATACAGGACAAATCCCATGCAACTTAGGTTCTGCTTCTCTTTTTATTCCATTAACATATGCATATCTCATAATGTAATCCTTCACTCCAAAGCATATTCTACTGTAGATTTAACTCCATTTTTTAATCAATTCTATCATATCTTTTCCTTTGTTGAAACAGACACTCCTAGCTTGTATAATATAAATATGGATATCATTTAAAGGCGGTGTTATCGTGAAAAGAATCCTTAGTCTGCTATTAATTCTCATATCTCTCCCCTCAATAGTTTTCGCAGATAAACAAGAATGGTTTGATAAGAATTATGATTTTTCCAAAGTTAAACGCATAATCGTTAACTTCACTATTCCTGAAAAATTAAAAAATGGTGTTGTTGAACACGAAGCAACAGATATTTTTCAAAATCATTTCACTAAAAAATTAGCTCCAAAGCTAGTTAATCAACATATAAAAATCATCATGTTTGAAGATGTTTTTCAAGAAATAAAAGAAACACAAAAAGTAGATCTTCTCTCAATGTATGAATCAGCCCCAGATAAAGCTCGTTCCTTTATTGCTGATTACATCCCCAACAATTTCGATATAGTACTTAACATCACATTACAACATTACAGTATGGGTACACAGTATGTTGATGGCTATACTTATTCTGTCCCAACTACTCAAACCTATTATAATGGCAATAATTTTGTAACAGTATCTGGTTCGCAACAACACTATGTCAGCGGTGGCAATAGACCAACAGCCTATGCTGTAGTTAAATATGAATTAATTGATATTCCAACTAATAGAAATGTTTGGACACGAATAGATGATAGAGCGAGAGTCAACAAAGATGCATTTGAGAATTCTAAACCAAAAGATTTATATCAAAGAAGTCTAAAAAGCTTTTTCTCTACACTGACATCAAAACTTATTAATAAACCATCCGAATACTAAAATCTTTACCAATAAGCAGTTCTCTTATGCGGAGAACTGCTTTTCTTTATCAACATAGTACCTAATTAATCGCCATACTACTTCCAGTGAAACGATTTCGACGAGTAGCAACAACTAAATCGAGAAAAATATCGTTAAGCACACATCTGAGCTGTAGTTTCTAAAAATTTGCACTCATCTCAGAAGCGAATATGTGGGCAACGATATTTTTAGCTAGAATGTTGCGTTAGGAGTCGATGTTGAACGGAAGTAGTATGGCAATTTGTATTTTACTTATAAAAAACTCTCGTCATCATTAAACTTATGATAACGAGAGTTTTGATTCTTTATTAAGTTTTTACATCACACCCAACTCTGCAAGCAATGCCTTTTGTAATACATTGGAGAAATTTACATTCTTTTCTAATGCCATAGCATTTAGCCAAGCAGGAATAGATAAAGTCTTTTTGACAGATTTAGCATTATATTTACGCTCATAAGCCAACTTGTCAAAAGCAACCATCATTACAAACTGTTCTCCCTCTAGCTCTAATCCACTGGGAACAGAAGCTTTTGGATAATCTTCCGGTTTAACATCTTCAAGCATCAAACCAATAGCATCCTGCACATTTTCTAATGCTTCTTCTAAAGAATCACCTTGGGTAAAGCATCCAGGAATATCAGGCACATATACGGAGACACCAATTTCTTCAGGCTCGAAAATAACTGGATAAAAATACTTTTTCATACTAACTACATCTCTTGACACTTCAATCCTGCAAGCTTTAGTATCTTCACGCAGCCTTTTTCTTAGCTTCCTTTTCAGCTTTTTCACGAGCCTTCTTTTCAGCCTTCTCTTTAGCTTTGCGTTCCTTTTCTAAACGTTTTTGCTCATCTTTAGCTTTTTTAGCTTGTTCTTTTTCAAGCTTAGCCTTTTCTTCTGCTAAACGTTTTTGTTCTTCAGCAAAGGCTTTATCTTTTTTAATCTTGTCGTTGTAGTTAGCAATAGATGCCCACTCACGCAACATTTTCGTGCAAGCTGCAGCATAAGCACCCGCATTAGGGCTAATGCCTACAGCGTCTTGGTTATAAACTGTCAAAAGTTGGATGTCATCGTAGTAAATATGCGCGGAGCTACCGTTGTCATACACTACAAAATAATCTGGGTTAATTTCGCCGCGTTGACGAGCAACCCACAAAGAGCCTGCTAACATATAAGCACGGTATTCAGCCTTAGTGCTACCAATATCTTGACTGATGTTAAAAGTCCAATCACTTTCTTTAATGGTAGCAACGCCATTCTCATTGAGAACTACCATGGGAGCGATGTCATACTCTTTCAAATATTTTTGGATGCGTTTTACACGTTCTTCCGGTTCAGGGTGACTGCTGAACAAACCATAACTTGCACCGCCACCTTGTTCTGCCAAATCTTCCAATTTATTAGCAGTAATCAGCATTGCGTAAGGGTTAAAGCCTGCGTTCACAGTATTGTAGAAACCTTCTTTATCTGCACCACGTTCATCAGTACGACTATAACCTGCAAAAAGTGCTTGTTGTGCCGCACCGATTAGACTCATTCCTCCACGACCACCAGTCGCTACAATCAAAGCAAGTGTTGTCCACAACTGCTTTTCAATGGAATTAACAGTGTGCTTTTTCGCAACGTGCCCAACTTCGTGGCCTAAAACTCCGGCAAGTTCTGTATCGCTGGGCATATAATCAATAAGTCCTTTGAAAACATAGATGAATCCGCCAGGACACGCCAACGCATTTACTTCGTTGTGGTTCAAAACTTTAAAGGAGTACGCAATCTCAGTACGTCCACTTACTGCCGCCAAACGTTGACCAATTCGGTTCACTCTTTCTTGCATAGCATCGTCTTGATATAAACCGTACTGCGCCTCCAAGGACTTAGCAGTTTCGCGCCCCATCTCTATCTCTTGTTCTAAACTAATCATTCCTGCTTGTGCGGGAGGAGTTATCCCAAACACAACACACAAAACAAAAACGAAAGCCAGTAATATTTTTTTCATACTGCCTCCTTAAACTGCACCTTTACCTTTCATTTCAGCAATATCTTCTGCGCTGTAGCCAAGCTCTCTCAAAACTTCCTCGCTGTGCTCGCCAAGGCGAGGTGCTCTACGACGAATGGAGCATTCCGCACCGGAGAATTTCACAGGCGCGCCAACGTAACGAATTTTCCCAAGATCACACTCTTCAGTAAAGAGCATGTTTTCTTGAGCGGTCAGCTCCGTTTCGAGGGCTTCACTAACATTTAACACAGGAGTAACGCAGAATTCAGCGCCACCAATCAGTTCGAGCCATTCCGCTTGAGTCTTTTGTGCCATCTTTTCAGTAATCTTAGCCACAATTTCGTCCTTATGTGCAAAATCAAATTGTCTCTTTTCTAATTCAGGACATTCAATCAAATCACAGAAGCGTTGCCAGAATTTAGGTTCGATGGTTCCGACGGTCATATACTTGCCGTCTTTGCACTTATAGATATTGTAATAGTGTGCAGTGCGTCCAAAAGGTTTATCGCCAGTTTCTTCGCAACCCCATGCACTACTAATGCCAGTTACTTGCAAGCTCAAAGCAGTTGCATAAAGATTAACATCAAGATATTGACCGAAACCAGTGCGTTCGCGAGCTAAGAGCGCCATACAAATACCGCTCAAAGCGTTGAGAGAACTGCCAATTGCAGAAACCTGCACTTCAGAAACGCAAGCACTGCCAATGTCATCCATAGAGTTCAATCCAGCCAAACCAATTACGTTTAAATCGTGAGCAGGCTTATGACAATTTTGACCAAAACCGGTAATAGAGCAGTACACAATGCGAGGATTAATCTTCTTAATACTTTCGTAGTCTAAACCGTAGCGTGCCAAATATCCCGGACGGAAGCCTTCAAGGAAAACGTCCGCATCACTTAAGAGACGGCGCAAAACTTCTTGTCCTTCTTCTTTACGAATATCCAGAGCAATGCCACGTTTATTACGGTTGAGCATCAAATGCCAGTAGCTCATACCGTCTTCCTTTTCCGGGAAGAAACGACGAGTGCTATCGCCAGACATATCTTCAACTTTCACAACATCTGCACCATAATCGCCCAAAAGCATACCACAATATTGACCGGGCAACCATTTGGAAAAATCTATAACTTTAATACCTTCTAATAATTGCATAACATACCTCTCCATTCGCACTCACCAATGTTTCACGTGAAACATTTTGGTTTCGCACCTTATTGATAGTTACCTTAATAATTCTACAAAAGTAGTTTTTCCCCTGCAAATATCCTTGCGTGGCTTTGAGCGAATGCGTATAATTAATGTAGCATTTTGAAATTGAGGTGCATAATGCAAACTCGTAAACTTACCATTGCGGCATTGTTTATTGCCATTGGCACGTTAACTGCCCATATGATTTATATCCCAGCCGGCGTATCCCGCTGCTTTCCTGTGCAACACGCTATCAATGTTATGGCTGCAGTACTTTTAGGTTCAGATTACGCCACTGCCATCGGTTTTATCATTGCCTGTTTGCGCAATATGTTCGGCACAGGTTCTTTGCTTGCTTTCCCCGGTAGCATGGTTGGTGCTTTTGTCGCAGGAATACTCTACCAACGCCATAAGACCTTATCCATGGCAGTAGTTGGTGAAATTTTTGGCACCGGCATTTTAGGCGGCTTCCTTGCATGGGGCATTGCTTACTTTATTTTAGGAAGCAGTGCTGTAGCTTGGTTCTTTATTCCACCATTCTTAATAAGCTCTATTGGTGGCAGCCTTATTGCCCTTGCACTTTTAAAAAGTGGTGTTTTCCAAAACATCATTGCCCTAAATAAAAAATAGGAGAACCTTTTTATGACCTTAACCTTTGGTGAAATTTGTAATTACTTTTTATATGCGTTAAGTGGTTTCTTTTTTGGCATTTTCGCCTCTCGCTACAGCATCATTTCTGCTCTCAAAATCTTAGAAAGAGTACGCGAACAAGGAATTGTGAGTGGTGTGTTCAGCTCAATGCTTCAAGTTGTATTCTTAGCTACTGCATTCTTCATCTTCCCCGTACTCTTCATCAGCAAAACACAAGTAGGTGGCTTCTTCTACTACGCCGTGCTTGTCTACTTCTTCAATAAAGGCTATCGTTTATACATAAGCAATAAAAAACCGTGAATGTCTTTTGACATTCACGGTTTTACTTTTAGAAATTAGTTAGCCCAAACAAGTTTCATAATACGAGCATATTCTTCTTGCAAGTGTTTGAGAATAACATCGATTACTGCGTGTACCAAGCCAGGAACGAATTCTTCGTCAGTGGAGGGGATGCAGCTTTCAATTACGATGTCGCCATTTTCGTTAACATAGTATTTGAAAACTTTGTAAGTATCGTTCAATTTGTTGATGTGTTCCATAATAGCAGTGCGGTTTGCTTCTTTAACTACTGCAGCAGCTACACGAACTTGTACCATTACATAGATGCTGTCGTCAACAACAACCATGGTGGGCAAGTTTTGACCGTTAACTTCCATAAAGGAACGGTACAAAACAGAATGCATTTCATTTTCAATTGCTTGTGCTTGGAAGCAGTTGATGTTATTTGCAGTTAAGAATTCATTAAATTTAGTTACTTTAGCGTTCATTGGTATTACCACCTTATTTTATATTCGCTTGCCTAATTATTTACATTTAGCCAAATCGTCTTCTTTAATTTTCAACGGTTTCTTGTTGTCAGCAGAATCCATCAACACGATTTCAAAGGGAATTTGACTTTGAGAGAATACTTTTGCCGGGAAAGGCCACAATTGAGCAGTATCAACTTTTGCAGCTTTCATTGCGCCTACAGGCATATATGCTTCTTTGTCCAAATGATAGAAGTAATCGTTGTCTTTAGAACGAATTACTACATTTTCAATAGTAGGAACAGGATTGTTGTTCATAATGTTATAGCTACCGCTATTCCATACCCAAACCCAAACAACATCTTTCATAGCTGCAACTTCATCAATCAATTTTTGATTGGGAGCAACCAATTCTTGGTCAGCCAAGAAATAGAGATATTTAGTTAAGGAATAGGGAGTAATCAATTGAATTCTTTGGGGGCTCCACATAGTGGAAACAGCATAATCTTTTTCACCCAAATAATAAGCAACACGACGGTTCCAGTCGCTGATTTTTTTCAGTTCAGGAGCAGTACGTTTAATTTCGCGCATATCTTTAGAGGTCATTTGAGCCATTTGAGTTTTGCCAGTCAAAGCAGGATAATTTTCCATGGTTACGTTGGAAGGAGCAGCGATTGCGGTAGGCATAACTTCTGCATCAAACAAAGGAGCAGCAGTGAATGCAACGGTCAACAAGCCAGCAGCTAATAATTTTTTCAACATAATATCACCATCCATCTTAAGATGTTTTAATTATACCATTTAGATAAAATTTCTGCAAACAAGTTGCTTTTAGCGAGCTGTTGCCAGCATAAGCTTAATTCTATTTTCTTGATTAACCTTAGAGGCACTGGCATCGTAGTCTATGGGAAGAATATTTGCTTCTTCCACCAACTCTTTAATTTTATTAATCATACCACGTCCTGCAATATGATTGGGCAAGCACCCAAAAGGTTGTGCGCAAATGATATTGTTATAGCCACTTTTGGCAAGCTCAATCATTTCTGCTGTAAGAAGCCATCCTTCTCCCATATTACTTCCGTAGCCGATGACACCTTTCGCCATAGCTTTAGTTTCTTCGTAGGAAGCAGGAGCTTTGAAGGGACTATGCTCTAATGCTTTCAACATAGCACTTTCCAAACGTTTCAAATACCACATGGCAGCTTTCGCTGTTCCGTACTTCATAAAACTACCGCCATAAAGCTTGTAGTCCGTCAAATGAGTATCAGCACCGTACATTACAAAGCTCATCAAACCAGGCAACATATACTCGCAGTTTTGCTTTTGCAGGAAGCTTTCCAAATAATTATTGCCAAGAGCAGAATACTTAATGTAAATTTCGCCAACCACGCCAACTTTAATCTTTTCCTTAGCTAAAAGTCGTAACTTAGCAAAATCTTTAGCAATGTCACTAGCCAAGCAATGAATGCTGTCGAAGGTTTGTCCTTTGCCATTTTGGAAGATTCCTTCTAATTTTTCAAGCCAGTTTTTCGCTAACCCATCTGCTTCGCCGACAACTGCTTCGTAAGGACGAGTTTTATTAGTCAAATACATCAACACATCACCATAAACAACTGCTGCCAACATGCGACGAATCATTTTAAAATTAAGCTCAAAGCCAGGTTGCTTTTCCATGCCTGCCAAATTAAAGCTTATAACAGGCACATGACCATAGCCAGCTTGCTCCAAACCTTTACGCAAAAGATGAATGTAGTTGGAAGCTCTACATCCGCCCCCGGTTTGGGTCATTATAAGTGCTACCTTATTCACATCATACTTGCCGCTTTCCAGTGCGTTAATAAACTGCCCTACTACAAGGAGTGCAGGATAACAAATATCGTTATTAATATATTTCAATCCGGTTTCCACTACGCTTCGATCAGTATTTTCTAAGACTTCTGCTTTGTAGCCACAACTTACCAATGCAGCTCGCAAAAGTTTAAAATGCCAAGGAAGCATACTGGGAATAAGAATGGTATGTGTTTTTTTCATTTCTGGTGTAAAAATAGCGTGGTCTTCCATAATTACTCCTTCGGTTTAGCTTTCTAAACCCACCGCTGCAAATAAACTGCGTAGACGAATTTTCGCCGTCCCTAAATTGTCTATATCATCTATTTTAATTTGTGTGTAAATTTTGCCGTTTGCTTCCAAAAGGCGACGACATTCATCAGCAGTAATAGCATCACAACCGCAACCAAAACTTACCAATTGCACCATATGCATATCTTCATTTTCAGCCACATACTTAGCTGCAGCATAGAGTCTGCTATGATAAGTCCATTGGTTCAAAACTTGCAGTTCCTTACTTAAAACTTTAGGTTCTACACAATCACTAACAGCATCTTCACTTACTAATGCTGCTCCCATAGTTGTCAGTAATCTATCGATACTATGATTAACCTTTGGGTCTATATGATAAGGTCGTCCTGCTAAAACGATGATAGGTTTCCCCTGCGCTCGTGCGGTAGCGATAATTTCTTTACCCTTACAACGCACTTGACTCTCGAACAAATCAAAAGCTATATATGCAGCTTGAAGTGCATTTTTTATTTCTTTTAGCGAAATATCAGGGAAAGTTTTAGCAAACATTGCTGCCAATTTGCTTGCTAACTTCTTGGAATCAGACAAACCTACATAATCAAAAATAAAGTTGTAATTTTCCAGCTCCTGCATATTAGCGTGCAAAACCTCAGGATAATAAGCAACAACTGGGCAATTATAGCAATTATCGCTACAGTCTTCTTTAACATTGTAAGTCATACAAGGATAAAAAATATTAGTAACACCTTGGTCTAAAAGCCATTTAATGTGTCCATGCATCAATTTTGCAGGGTAACAAACAGTATCGCTTGGAATAGTGTTCTGTCCCATTTGGCAAAGCTTCTTGTCATCAATAGGACTTACAACAACCTTGAAGCCTAATTTAGTAAAGAACCCATGCCAGAAAGGCAGGAGTTCATACATATTAAGCCCCATTGGAATACCAATAGCCCCACGTACTGCAGAACTTTTATCGTTACGCAGTTCTTCAAGCAGCTCCAACTTTTGACGATATAAATTAAGACTGTTATCAGGTGCGCAATGGGTAACGGGACGTTCACATCTGTTACCACTAATAAAAGGCTTACCTCCACCAAAAGTATTTACCGTCAAATGGCAATGGTTACTGCACAAACCACAAGTTACAGATTTCACCTTATGGTCGAAGCTAGCCAAAGCAGTGCTATCTAAAAGCATAGAAGACTTTGGCTTTTCCTCATAACGACTGCGAGCATAAAGAGCTGCACCGTAAGCACCCATCAAACCTGCAATATTAGGGCGCACTACTTCAAGCCCCATCTCTTTTTCGAAAGCACGCAATACACAATCGTTGAGGAAGGTTCCCCCTTGCACAACAATATGCTTGCCGATGGCTTCCTTGCTACTGGGACGAATAACTTTATACAAAGCGTTCTTCACAATGCTCAAAGAAAGACCTGCACTAATGTTAGCAACAGAAGCACCGTCTTTTTGTGCTTGCTTAACACTACTATTCATAAAAACAGTACAACGACTGCCTAAATCCACAGGCTTATCTGCAAAAAGTCCAATCTTAGCAAAATCTTCCGCACTATAACCTAAAATTTCAGCAAATGTTTGCAAAAAACTTCCACAACCACTACTGCAAGCTTCGTTCAAGAAAATGTTATCAATGCAGCCATTATGAATTTTAAGGCACTTAATATCCTGACCGCCAATATCCAAAATAAAATCAACATCAGGTTCTAAACTTTTCGCTGCCAAAAAGTGTGCAACGGTTTCAACAATACCGTAATCCACACCAAACCCGTGACGAATTAAATCTTCGCCATAACCGGTAACCGCTGTAGCTATAAACTTACAGTTGGGATGTTTTGTATAAAAATTCTCTAAGTATTCTTTTACTGCTACAACCGGATTACCTTTATTACTTTGGTAGAAAGAATCTAGTAAGGCGCCATCGGGAGCAACTACAGCAATTTTAATGGTAGTACTTCCGGAGTCAATGCCTAAGTAAGCTTCAGTAGCTTCATTTATATTTCCAACTGCCACACATTCTTTAGCATGACGTTCATTAAAAATTTCGTATTCATTCTCATTTTGAAAAAGCGGTGCCAAATGTTCAAAAGTACGATTGGCATTAGTAGCTTCCAACTTTTTAGGAAGCTCCCTTAAATTTACGCAGTGTTCCGCACAGAAGGCAGTACCCATTGCAACATAGTACAAACTATTTTCAGGACAATCACCTTGCACATTAAGTACTTTGTCAAAAGCAGCACGCAGGCAACTCATAAAAGTAAGCGGTCCGCCTAAATACAAGACCTTGCCGTGAATAGGTCTACCTTTTGCTAAACCAGTTACTGCTTGTTGAGCAACAGCTTGAAAGATACTCGCCGCCAAATCATTTTTAGGAGCACCTTGGTTAAGCAATGGTTGAATGTCACTTTTGGCAAACACGCCACAACGGCTAGCAATTGTATAAATGTTTTGTGCTTGCTTCGCCATTCCATCCATATCTTCCGTCGCCACATTTAAAAGTGTAGCCATTTGGTCTATAAAAGCACCTGTACCACCTGCACAACTATCGTTCATACGTGCGTCAAAATGCCTGCCCAAAAATAAAATTTTCGCATCCTCGCCACCCAGTTCAATAACCACATCCGTACCAGGGTTAAGACGTTCCGTACAAACTTTTTCTGCAAATACTTCCTGTACAAACTGCAAGCCGCAGCTTTCTGCAATACCAAGTCCAGCACTTCCGCTCACCGCCAAGCGAGCAGATTTCAACAAAGGAAATTGGACGAATAGTTCTTGCAAAAGCTCCTGTATTTTTTCTGCAATCTGACTATAATGTCTTTGATATTTCGCAAAAAGAAGCTTTCCTGCATCATCAAGCACAGCAATTTTAATGGTAGTACTACCAATATCCAAGCCAATTTGCATACTTCTTCCCTCCGCAATTTTTCAAAATTATTTATTCAAATCATTGTAATACTTTCCAAATTTGGGCGGGTGATTAAATACTGACATTATGACTTCCAAAAGTTACACAATTAATTTTGTGATTAAAGTCACAAATATAATCTTCATTTTAAAACTTATTTGCCCATTCACCGCTAACCTTATATAATAGAAGAAAGAACTTCTTGGAGGTGCTGTGATGTATATTCCTAAATTACATAAAGTATGGCTGTGCCAAAATAGTGAGGGCAGCATTCATCTTACTCCTAAAATGGCGAACCGCCACGGTTTAATCGCTGGTGCTACCGGTACAGGTAAAACCGTAACTCTGAAAGTTTTAGCAGAATCTTTCAGCGAAATGGGCGTGCCTGTTTTCTTGGCAGATATTAAAGGCGACGTTTCCGGTATGTGCTTGCCCGGTGAAGATAGCGAAGGCTTCCAAAAACGCATCCGTAATAAACTTGGCTTAGAAATTGACTGGAAGTTTGAAGGTTATCCCATTCGCTTTTGGGATGTGTACGGCAAAAAAGGTCACCCTGTTCGCACTACCATCTCCGAAATGGGTCCGGAACTTTTGAGCCGACTTCTCGAATTAAACGATACTCAAACAGGCATTATGAACATCATCTTCCGTGTAGCAGATGAACAAGGCCTGCTCCTTTTAGATTTAAAAGACTTGCGTAGCATGGTACAATACGTTGGCGAAAATGCTGCTGCCTTAAAAACTAAGTACGGCAATGTTTCCGCACAAAGCGTTGGTGCAATCCAACGTGCACTGCTTAGACTGGAAGACCAAGGTGGTAACATCTTCTTTGGCGAACCTGCACTGGAAATTAAAGACTGGTTTGCTCAAGACGAAAAAGGCTACGGCATTATCAATATGCTCCATTGCACAGAATTGTTCCAAAGACCGCTTTTATATTCCACCTTCCTTTTGTGGATGCTCTCTGAACTTTACGAAATGATGCCTGAAGCTGGCGACTTGGAAAAACCCAAGATGGTCTTCTTCTTCGATGAAGCACATCTTATTTTCAAAGATGCTCCTCGTTCCCTGCTTGATAAAGTTGAACAAATCGTACGCTTGATTCGTTCCAAAGGCATTGGTATTTACTTCATCACCCAACTGCCCAGCGATATTCCCGATAGTGTTCTCTCTCAACTTGGTAACAAATTGCAACATGCTTTGCGTGCTTACACTCCGAAAGATCAAAAAGCGCTTAAAGTTGCAGCACAATCCTTCCGTCCCAATCCTAAACTTGATGCGGAAGCTGCTCTTTCCGAACTTGGTACCGGTGAAGTTCTTGTTTCCTTGCTAGACGAAGAAGGTATCCCCGGCATCGTACAACGTGCTTACGTTATGCCTCCCCGCAGCTTCTTAGGTGTAGCAGAAGAAAGCAAACGCCAAGAAATTATCAGCGCTAGTCCCTTACATAGCAAATATGCTAAAACTGTAGATAGAGAATCTGCTTACGAAGTTTTACAAAAACGAGCAGAACAAGCTGCTAAAGAAGAAGCAGCAGAAGCTGGAGAAGAATATGTTCCTGAAGACGAAACTATCCAAGAAGAAATTCGTCGCAACTCACGCTCTACTTCCACTTCTACTAAAAAGACTACCACCACTCGCCGTTCTACTCCTAAAAAAGAAAAATCCATGCTAGAAAATGTTGCAGAAAAAGCTGCAACTTCTTTTGGACGCTCCATTGCCAACGCATTAGCTCGTGGTATTTTAGGTAGTCTGCTCAAAAAATAAATAGTTTCTTAAAGCTCATCCTTTCATTCACGAGAGGATGAGCTTTTTGTTTGCTTACAGCACGCCCAAACACAAACAAATTTTATTTTAACGAACATTTTTTCTGAATAATCATTGACTTTGTTTGTTGTTCGTTGTAAAATATACTCAACGAACAGTTATTCGAAAGTTGGTGAATGTTGTGAATAAGATTTTAGCTATCCTCTGCTTAGGCTTTACTTTATATACTGGTATGAATATGGTCTTCGCTGACGAACCGGTTTACTACAATCAAAAAGTTACCGTACACAGCGGCGATACTATGTGGACCATTGCTAATCGTTGGAGCGATGACAAAGAAGATGTACGCGACGTAATGCATCGTATTTGTGAAGCTAACAATCTTAAAAGCAAACATGTTTACCCCGGTCAAATTCTTACTATCCCCGTGAAGGCAGTTACACACAACGACTTCATGTTGGCTGGCAAATAACCTTCATAAATAAACACTCCCTCTTATGACAAAAGGCGTTCTCGAAAATTCGAGAACGCCTTTGTTATTATAATTACTTATCTTGATTACACCCTTTATTACAACAAGAGCAATTACCTGTACAACAGCTTCCTTTTCCATCAATCATACGCTTTATGGAAAGCAGAAACCAAACTACAATTATTAAAAGTAATAGCCATGAAAGGATATTCATTGAATCACCTCATGCAACACCAATCATTCGTAGAACGATAGCCACGATAAAGCTCACAATCCAAGCAATAGCACATTGGCAAAATACTAAGATACTTGCCCATTTACCACCAAGCTCACGCTTAGTAGCGGCCACTGCCGATACACAAGGAGTGTAAAGATTAAAGAAGCAAATAAATACTATTACACTAGCAGTAGTGAATAAGGAGTGAAGATTTTCTTCAGAGCCGCCAACTAAAACCAACAGAGTACTTACAACGCTTTCTTTAGCAGAAAAACCTGCGATAAGAGCTGTAGAAATTCTCCAGTCACCCAAACCAAGAGGTGCAAATATAGGAGCAAGCACACCACCGATAGAAGAAAGCAAGCTATTAGTAGAATCTTCTACCAAATTAAATTGTGCATCAAAAGTTTGTAAGAACCAGATAATTACCGAAGCTGCAAAAATTACGGTAAACGCTTTTGTGAGGAAGTCTTCTACTTGTTCACCAATAATTTGCATAACATTTTTAGTTGCCGGGATACGATAGTTGGGAAGTTCCATAACAAAAGGAACTGGTTCACCTTTAAAAACTGTTTTCTTCAAAATCAGAGCAAAGATTATCCCAACAACAATACTACCAAAATAAATAGTTGTCATTACCAACGGCCCATTACCTGGGAAGAATACCGCTGTCAGCAATGCATAAACCGGAAGCTTTGCACTACAGTTCATAAATGGAATGAGCATGATAGTCATTTTTCTATCACGTTCAGACGGCAAAGTTCTACTTGCCATAATCGCAGGGGTAGAACAACCAAAGCCTATAAGCATAGGTACGATACTTCTTCCAGAAAGGCCTATTTTTCGAAGCAAGTTATCCATCACGAAAGCAACCCGAGAAATATAACCACTATCTTCCAACAAAGCAAGGAAGAAGAATAACAAAATGATAATAGGCATAAAGCCTAGAATACTACCAATACCAGCAAGTGCACCGTCAATAATTAGAGAATGTACTACGCTATTGATTCCGTAAGCAGTAAGTGCTTCATCACAAGAAGCGATAACACCATCAATACCCATAGCTAAGGTATCAGAAAGCCAAGAGCCTAAAGGCCCAAAGGTTACATAAAATATTGAAGCCATAATTGCTACAAAAGCAGGAATAGCTGTGTATTTGCCAGTTAAAATATCATCGAACTTTTTGCTGCGTTGACTTTCAATACTATCAGTGGGATATACTACGGTACGAGAATAAAGCATATTGATAAAACGGAAACGCATCTCAGCAAGTAAGGTTAAGCAATCTACGCCAGACTCTTTCTCTGCAACATCAATAGCTTCTTGGATAATACGCATAGCTTCATCACCCAGTCGTAGGCGTTTACGCATAGGTTCATCGCCTTCTACAAGCTTAGTCGCTACGAACCGAACAGAGATATTTTCTTTTTTAGCCGGTTCAACCACTACACTCATAATTGTACGTAAACATTTATGAATAATGTCGATGTTAGCATCTGCCCATTCTGCATTTGTTTTACTTCTTGGTTTCAGATTATGACGAGCAACAAAAATAGCGTGTTCCATTAACTCTTCTAAACCTTGACTGTTAATTGCAGAAATGGGTATAACAGGAACACCTAAAAGGCTTTCCACCAAATTAATATCTATAGAACCATTATTCTTTCGAACTTCGTCCATCATATTGAGCGCTATAACCATAGGAACTTCCATGCTCAACAATTGGGTGGTCAAGTAAAAGTTCCTTTGGAAATTAGATGCATCAATAATATTTATAATACATTCCGGTTTGGTATTGAGAATAAAATCCCTGGTCGCAGTTTCCTCTTTAGTAAAATGTGTAAGTGCGTAAACACCAGGCAAATCTACAAGTTTAACCTCAGAATATCCTTTAGCATTAGCACATTTAAAATCAATATCTACACCAGAAAAGCTTTCTTGATGCTGAGACGCAGTAGACAGGTGGTTAAAAAGTGTAGTTTTACCACAGTTTGAGTTACCAATAATGGCAATGGTTAAAGGATCACCTTCAGGTGTACATTCCACTGCACTTTTTTCAGTAACCGCTTCACCTAAACCGGGACTCTTAGTTTGTTCAAGAATACGTTCTGCGTGAGGATGACTATAAACTTTTTCCGCATCGGTAATATTGGAAATTTCTATTTTACCAGCATCAGCTTTACGCAAGGCAAGCTCATAACCACGCAAACGAATTTCCATTACACCACTGCCTTCTCTTACATAGGTAACTTCTGTGCCAGTAGTTAAACCCATATCAAGAATATGTTTGCGTAAAGTAATATCGTCACAATTTATGGCAGCAATAACTGCACTTTGACCTATTACCAATTGGTCTAATGTCATAAAATCACCCCTTCATCATGCAGTAACGTTAGCTTTATAACTAAGCGCTTTAGTCATTCCATCTAAAATATCATCATAAGACATAATTACACTAAAAAATTGTCTTACCTTATTTATATCCATCAATCCGCAATCTTCAACTTCTTGGAGGGCCATTAAGGTATAGGCGGTACGATAAGCAATAAAAAGTTCCAAATTATCCCAATAATTTTCAGGACAATCTTTGTTCAGCTCGTAACCAATTTTCAAATAAGGAAGAATATCCTTATATAAAACTTGCCTGCAATCTTCACCTGCTTTGTAGCCATGTAAGAAACACGCTTGAATAAAGCTAGCTGCATCATACAAATAATGTGCATAACAACAACTATCAAAGTCAAAGAGCCAAACATTATTGGCTTCTACAAAGAAGTTGTGATGATGAAAATCACCATGACAGATACCATAAAAACCTAAATCTTTAGACAAAGCATTTACTTGCGCTTCGATACCATTAATGCGTTCCTGTACTTTTAAAGAAAGTTTCGAAAAGGAACGTTCCTTGTAATCTGCGAATTGTTCTGCTAATGTTTTGCGTTGATAGCGAATACCAAGCTCTCTTTCATTAGTACTAACATGGTGAATGGTTCCCATTAAATCACCAACACAAATAAACAGCATGGGAGTTGTATTGCCTATAAGCTCCACTTTGCCACGAGCAGTTCGGAACATACCTGCTCTATAAGTCTGACCATCTATCTCAAATTCTTCCAACAAGTTACCTTTTAAGGAAACATTTGGTTCGCAGATAGTTTGCTTAAATTGTTTCAAGTCATCTATCCAAAACATTTCAGACATAATTTCTTTACGGGTCTTCTTAGAAGTCATACTTACCCTAATCATATGGGTTTGTCCAGGAAAAATGAAGGCATAGTTTTGAGTGGAATAGCTGTATTCAGCCTCGTTAATATCCATACCGTAACAATCTAAAAGTGTTTCTCGGAGTTTTTCTCTTAATAATTCATTCATAATTCCACTTCCTTATAATTGGGAGTATTATTCTAAAAATTTTTCGCGCAGACAAATAATCTCTTGATTGGTTAGCCCTAACTTTTCTTGTATAAAAGAAAGTATAGAACCACTTTCAGCTTTGGCTCTATCAAAAACTTTCTGCATATAAGGAGGAAACACCCCTGCTAAAGCTTCTATTTGTTTTAGTTCTGCTTCATCGGCAGTATACTTACTTGCCTCAGCACGAATATAATTTATCTTTTTACGATTTATTTCGTTAATTAGTGCGAAATCTTTTAAGATGGTTTTCTCGTCTATTCCTAAGATTGCTAACAACATTACTGTTGCCAAACCTGTTCTATCCTTACCGCCAGTACAATGCCATAAAATCGTTCCCTGTTCTGACAACAGAATATCAAAAAATTTACGATAGGCTTGCATCGACTCAGGAGAATCAAAGAAGTTAGTATACATATCGGGAACAAGAGCACCTTGTCGAATCATCTCAACATAAGCCTTGCCGACGTTGTTTTGATATTGACGATAAATTTCAACAATAGCTAAACTATTAGCACTATCTTCTCCCATAACAGAAAGAGAATAGTATTTTACATTAGGAAGTTGTGGATCAGGTTGATGCTTTGTTTCATCAGCATTACGCAAATCAATAATTGTAGACAATCCATATAAATTTACAAGTTTGTTTAAATCTTCAATACTTGCGTTATAGAGTGCGCCAGAACGTATTAATAATTTGCTTTTAATACGTTTACCATCTGCACCACGATAAGCATCCAGTTGTCGAGCATTGGAAATTGATTTTAAATCTAAAAATTGTACCGTCAAGCCCGACACCTCCTTCGCCTAAACCAAAAGTTTATTATTACTATTGATTATGTAAATTATAACATTTTGTTAAAAGATATTTATTCATAAATAGTTTCCCCAAAAATTTTAAATATCTACTTCCATATCAATAATAATTGAACCAACATCCCACTTAGTCTTAACATTATCAAACATATTGTTCAACATCATTAAAGAAACTTCTAAAGTAGAAATATCGTCACTATCGTCAGATCTTTGCAAAACACAATCCCTGGACTCAATGTGCAATCTAAGTTGCAATTCATCATAGACAACTTTAAAGAACAAATTTGCTTTAGGATCCATTTCTGCAACAGCTTCGCACAACCCATCTAAACTTATTTCCAGTTTACGCAATACTTCTCGCTCAGTACCCCATTGCTTACAAATTTTTTCCAGTTCTTTATTAAGTGCAGGGATATATACAGGAGTAACACCTGTAATAAAAGTAAACTTTTTATTAGCACCAATCCTGCTAAGCAGAGTGGTTATCATCAAAATTGCAACCCCCATTACCATAGGAGATACTATTACTTGCGCAACAGCTTTAGGCAAGAAACTGTACACTCCAGGCATCAAGGTACTTACAGCAAAGAAAATACTAAGGAAAATTACAAAAATGCGTTGGTCATCCAGTTCACGAGATGACAAAGCAGAGAACCCACCTGCCATGATATAACAACCACTATACATCAAAACCGCACCTAAAACAGGAGACGGTATCATAGACAACGCACCGGTAATCATCGGGAAGAAAGAAGCCACAATAAGCATTGCAGAAGCAACATAAGCAACCATACGACTGGTGATGCCACTAGCATTAGCTATACCGATATTGGTAGTAGCAGTAGATTGTACTGGTCCACCTGCTAATCCAGATATAATCGTGCCAATAGAAGCACCACGTATACCATTTTCAATAGATTTCCAATTGGGCTTTTTAAAATTCACATCATTAGAACTTTGCACTGCTGTAAAATCACCAATATTATCTACAACAGAAGCAATAGTAACCACGATGAAAGGAACTAACGCACGATAGTCAAAGCTATATGACAAATCCATATAAATAGGCAACGCGACCAAAGAACTATTACTGAGCTGAGCAAAACTACTAACATCAAATACACCAGTAACTATTGCCATAACAAAACCAAAGCCAATACCTAAAAGTGCAGTATATGGTTTTAAAGGCTTAATAAACAATGTGCAAGCTAACATAAAAATTAAAGTAACAACAGCTACGGTTAGATGCATATAATCGTAGGTGCCATTAACTGAAGTCCCTAAAAAGTTTTTGAACGCAGAAGGTATGATATTAATACCCAAGATAAAAATCATGGTACCGGTAACTTCCGCTGGGAAGAACTTTCTCATTTTAAAAGTAAAGCCACTCATCAAAAGCTTTAGAACCCCGGAAAAAACAATCATACCTAAAACTAAGGATACCCCGCCAATTTCTGCCGCTAAAAGACAAGCTGCTAATGCCGCGGAATCAGATACAGACATAGACTGATAACCACAACCCAAGAATTTGCCGGGATAAGTTTGAAACAAGGTAGCAACCCCCATAGTGAAGAAAGCTGCAGCTAAAAGTGAAGCACTATGCGCTAAATCTAACCCAGCTACACGAGCAACTGAAACAGGTACTGCCATCCCTAAAGACAAAGCCAACAGCATATGTTGTAAAGAAGAAAAGAATAACGGTGCAGGCGGAGGAGTTTGTTCAGCAGAATATAACAACACCTTTTTAGTTTTTAAAGATTTCGCTTTTTCTCCAGCCATATAGTTCACCCCTTAAACGAAAATTATGTTAGAACTAGGAAATAATTTCTCATCAAAGTTCATCCTAAACTCTTTCTTGTTAAATATAATTGTACTGCTAATTTCAACCCAAGGTCAAGTTATTAGCATAAAGCATATATCTACTATCCTTGCAGTAGTAAAAAGGCAATGATATAATTGTATTGTAATTATTATTGAAAAGTTTCTTGCCTTTAAAAGTAGGTGAGTTAATCAAAGGAGCGTTTCTTATGACCATTGATAAACAACTTAACGACAGTAAACTTACTTTAGCTCTGACTGGTCGCCTTGATACCACTACTTCCCCTGAACTGGAAGCAGTTATTAAAGAAAACATTGCAGGAGTTACCAATTTGGTAATGGATTTTGCAGGATTAGAATACATTTCTTCTGCTGGCTTGCGTGTAATTTTGAGTGCTCAAAAAACCATGAATAAACAAGGTGAAATGGTTATTCGCAATGTAAACGAAACTATCAACGAAGTTTTTGAAATTACCGGGTTCATTGATATTCTTACTATTGAATAATGTTCTCTAAAAACTTAAGCGAAGCATAACTACGTGCTTCGCTTATTTCAATTCATCTCACAACAATTCAGATACGAGGAAAGCTTTATGAAAAATAAAGGACTTAAAATCTCTCAATCCTTTCAAAGATGGCTTTTGGTATTAGTGGCAATCGCTTTCTTTACCAGCACCGCCTTCCTGTGGTTTTCTCAAACCAAGCTGTCCGAGGATAACACCTACAATCTTTTAAAACTAAATATCTCCGACGTGCAACAAGACATCAAAGATTTATCCGACGAAAACCTTTTGAGAGTGACTCATCGCATCGCCAGAGAACTAAACAAAATAGATAAAGCAAACTCATTTGATTTAATGGTACTTGCCGATAAACATTCTGTTCCTGAAATCAACCTTGTTGATATCAACGGTCTTATCACTGCCAGCACCAATCCTACTTTCGTAGATTTTAATATGGGAAGCGGAACACAATCAGGTGCCTTTATGGTACTTTTGGAAGAACAAAACGAATTCGTACAAAGCTACCAACCTCTTACCTACAACGAAAACATTTGGCGTAAATACGCAGGCGTTGCTTTGAGAAATGGTGGCTTCGTCCAAGTCGGTTACGACTCCTACTCCTTCCACGAAGATGTAGCAGATAAAATTACCCAATCTACTCGCAATCGACACATTGGCGAAAATGGTTCCATTGTCGTTGCAGACGAAAAGCTGAACATCATTAGTAACCGTGGTGGTTATATAGGTAGCAAACTGTCTACAATCGGTATTGTACTAGACAGCAACATTGAACCGGAAACTCTTTTCACTGCTACTGTTCATGGGGTTCCTAGCTATTGCATGTACGCAGTAAGCGAAGGCTCCTACATTATTGCTGTTATTCCCCAAAGTGAAGCAGTACTTTCCCGCAATGTTTCCGTAGGTATTACTACTGTAATGGAAGTTATTATTTTCTTTGCACTTTTCGTGCTCATTTACTTCCTTATTAGAAAACTTATCGTTAATAACATTGAACGCATTAACGATTCCTTATCAAAAATTACTAACGGCGACTTGAACGAAATTGTTGATGTGCGTTCTCATGTGGAATTCGCATCTCTTTCCGATGACATCAACAGCACTGTTGACACTTTGAAAAAGTATATTGCTGACGCTGCTGCTCGTATTGACGCAGAACTGGCTTTTGCGAAGGCTATCCAGCACTCCGCCCTGCCTTCCGTTTTCCCGCCCTTCCCCACTCGTAAGGAGTTCGACATTTGGGCAACAATGGACACTGCTAAAGAAGTAGGTGGCGACTTCTACGACTTCTACTTCGTAAACAAAGATACTCTTGCCTTCTTGATTGCAGACGTATCTGGCAAAGGTATTCCTGCGGCAATGTTTATGATGAACGCTAAAGCAGTTTTGAAAAGCTATGCAGAAAGCGGACTGGATGTAAACAAAGTCTTTACCCTTGGTAACGAAAAATTATGCGAAGGTAATGATGCAGGCATGTTCGTAACTGCTTGGATGGGTTTCCTTAATACCGAAACCGGTGAAGTAACTTTTGCCAATGCAGGTCATAATCCGCCCCTTGTTCGCCACGCTGACGGAAGCTTTGAATACTTGAAAGTTCGTGCAGGTTTTGTACTCGCTGGTATGGAAGGCGTTAAATATCGTAAAAACGAGCTGCAACTTGCACCAGGCGATGTAATTTACCTTTACACCGACGGCGTTACTGAAGCAACAAATATCAACGACGAACTATACGGCGAAGACCGCCTGCTTGCCCTGCTTAACGCTAATAAAGAAGCAAGCATGGAAAAATTGTGCAAACTGGTTAAAGAAGATGTCTTTGCCTTCGCAGGCGAAGCTCCTCAATTTGACGATATTACCATGCTGGCATTAAAATACTGTGGTGCAACTGCTCCCACTAATCAAGAGGAGGCTTTATAATGAAAGAAATGAACATTGAAGCAACCATTGACAATATTCCTACCGTAACCGCTTGGGTAGATGAACAATTAGAAGCACTGGATTGCCCTATGAAGGCGCAAATGCAAATTGATATTGCCATTGACGAACTTTTTAGCAATATCGCTCGCTATGCTTATAATCCGGAAACAGGTCCTGCTACCGTACGTGTCGAAGTTGTAGAAAACCCTATGGCAGTTGTAATCACCTTTATTGACAAAGGCATCCCCTATGACCCTTTGAAGCAGGAAGATCCTAACACTCATCTTCCCGCTGAAGAAAGAGAAATTGGTGGTCTTGGAATTTTCATGGTTAAGAAAACCATGGACGATATCACCTATGAATATAAAGATGGTCAAAACATACTCACCATCAAAAAGAACATCTAAAATCAGAAAAGAGTTGTTAACTTGTCAACTTATTCTTTAACTAACACAAACATTGATATTATTAGTGAAACTATTGGTGAATTCCTAGATAGTGCCAAAGTTGACCGCAAAGATGCACTGCGTATAAAATTCGCTACGGAAGAAACATTACTTAATTATCAAGAATACTTTGGCGAAGTTCAGGAAGTTACCCTAGAATGTCACAAACGCTTTGGCAGACCGCGAGTTTTAATAAGCATAGCTTGCGACCGTTTTAATCCTTTCGATGAAAAGCTGAAGCAAGGGGAAAGCAGTGAAGTGCTAAACGGCGTATTGGTAAATATGGGGCTTGCACCTAACTGGGAATATGTAAATGGCGAGAACCGTATTACCTTTGTTCCCCGTAAAAAACCGCCCTCTCAAATGGAACAATTGCTTGTTTCCATTGGTAGCGCCATCGCAATAGGTAGTGCATGTACCTTTTTGCCTAGCGATATTCGTGCAGCAATTGCTACTTACGGAATCAACCCCATCTTTGATACTTTTATGGGAATGCTCTCCGCAATTGCAGGCCCTTTGATTTTCTTCTCCATCGCTTGGGGCATTTATAGTATTGGTGACACTTCCACCTTTAGCACCGTTGGTAAAAAGATGATGTTCCGTTTTGTGGTAATGTCTTTCCTTGTTACCGTTATTGGTTGCATTCCTATTCTGCCATTTTTCAACATTGTTTTGGACGGTGCAACATCCTTTAATTTGTTTGACCTTTACAAATTAATTTTAGGTATGGTTCCTAATAATTTTATTGCACCCTTCGTAACAGGCAATCCCTTGCACATCATTTTTGTTTCCATCGTGATTGGTCTTTCCATGCTTATCTTAGGCAACAAAACAACCATTGCTGCAAAATTAGTAGAACAATCCAATTACATAGTAAACCTTATTATGGAAACCATCAGTAAATTTGTACCCTACTTTATTTTCTTAAGTATCTTTGGTATGGTTATAGGCGATAATTTCGAACTCTTGGTACAAGGTTCTAAAATCTTACTGGTAACCTTACTTGCCTACACTATTGCAGTAGCCTTTTATGTAGCACTAGTTAGCTTCCGCAGAAAAGTTTCCCCGTTCCTACTCTTGAAAAAGCTTTCCCAAACCTTCTTCATCGCAGTTACTACTGCTTCTTCCTCTGCAGCCTTTGCTAGCAATATGGAAACCTGCGAAAGAAAATTGGGCATTGATAAACGCATCGTAAACTTTGGTGTTCCTTTGGGACAAATCATTTATATGATTGGCGGTTGCATTTTGTTTATGACTGCTGCTCTTTGTATGGCAGAAGTTTACGGCGTAAACATCTCTCCTATTTGGTTAGTAACAGCGCTTTTCATCAGCGTTATCTTAGCAATCGCAACACCGCCTATTCCTGGTGGTTCCTTAACCTGCTACACACTTTTGTTCCTACAATTAAACATTCCAGCTGAAGCAATCCCCATCATCATCGCAGTAGAAGTTATTATGGACTTTGTCTGCACCGCAGTTAACTTGCTTTGCTTACAAACAGAGCTTGTTGAATTGGCAGGGGAACTTGATATGCTGGACTACACTAAATTGCGCAAAGCAATGAAGTAAAATACCCCTCTAAAGCAAAACGACACCACAACTATTGTTGTGATGTCGTTTTTTATTTAAGATAATTTTGAACCAGCAAGATAATTGATAAATTGTTGAGCAGTTCGTCCGGAAATTCCACCGTGCGCCATTTCCCATTTGTTGGCTTCAAGCTTTAAGGTTGCTTCGTCAATTTCAAGATTATTTTTACGAGCAAGCTCTTCAACAATGTGGAAGTATTCCTTGTGAGTAGGTTGACCGTAGTAAATAGTGCAACCGAAACGATTTACCAAGGAAAGTTTTTCTTGCATGGTATCGGATTGGTGGATGCCACCATTAATAGTCACATCATTACGATCCTTCCAAGTTTCGTTTATCAAATGACGGCGGTTGGAAGTAGCGTAAATCAAAATGTTATCAGGTTGGATTTCCAATCCACCTTCGATAACAGCTTTCAAATATTTGTATTCAACTTCGAAATCTTCAAAGGACAAATCATCCATATAAATTACGAAGCGATAGTTACGGTTTTTGATTTGCGCAATAACAGAAGAAAGATCTTGGAATTGGTGCTTGTAGATTTCAATCATGCGCAAGCCTTGAGGATAGTACTTGTTCAAAATCGCTTTGATACTACTGGATTTACCAGTACCACTATCACCAAAGAGCAATACATTATTAGCTTTACGACCTTGCACGAAAGCTTCGGTATTTTCCATCAAGCGTTGCTTTTGCAATTCGTAGCCAATCAAATCATCAAAATCTACGTGTGCAGTGTTACTGATAGGTATAAGCTCCACACCATTTTCTTCGTGAACAATGCGGAAGGCCTTGTTCAAACCAAGTTTGCCTACGCCATAAGCTTTATAGAAACCAGTTACCAAATCGAAAATTTCGTTTTCATCAGCGGCTTTTTCAATGGCAGCACTAAGTTCTTGCACACGTTCGCTGATATTTTTATTGTAACGACGTTCACTCTTTTTGATGGAGTGGTAGTTACTAATCACGCTAAAGCAGTTAATACCAAGCTCTCTTTCCATTTCAGAAAAATCGTAATCAAAAAGCTTTTTGAAAATGGCAAAGTCGCTTTTCGCAAATTGATTTACGCTACCAACGCAAGCACCTTCTTTTTCACAAGTAATGCTAAAAGGGTTTTCACAGCTTACTAACAGATAAGTTAGGTAATTATGCCACAAGTTAGTATCAAAGCCGCACACAGTAGCTACATCTAAAAGCTTGTGAATTTGCTCATAAATACTAGTAATGAGCTGCTCCTTTTGATAATTACCGGTATAAAATTTTTCGCAAATATCTGCCATCGGAAACAGCAAATTACCTGCATCCAGATTTCTATAGATTACTAATTTAGATGTCTCTCTATACATACTTTCTCTCCTAAAAAACTGAATGGTTTTACGATAAACCTTCAATAAAATAATATCAGCATTTTATTTTGGGAAGATTATTCAGTACCAAAAATTCTATCGCCAGCATCACCCAAGCCAGGCATAATGTAACCTTTTTCGTTCAAGCAATCATCCAGCGCAACGCAGTAAATCTTAACATCAGGATGATCTTGGTTCATTTTCAAAACGCCTTCCGGTGCTGCTACAAGGCACATGAAGCAAATATTTTTCAAACCACGTGCTTTAAGCTGGGTAATAGCTGCAGAAGAAGAACCACCAGTAGCGAGCATAGGGTCAACAACTATGGTGAAAGCATCTTTATCCTTGGGCAATTTGCAGTAGTATTCCATGGGTTCCAAGGTTTCTTCATTACGAGCCATGCCAATATGACCAACGTTAGCTTCAGGCAACACTTTAATAACTCCGTCCAAGAAGCCCAAGCCCGCACGCAAAATAGGAATAACATTTACAGTACCTTTAATACGGTAGCCGGTAGTTTCTTGCAAAGGAGTTTTTACTCTAATTTCTTCAACGGGAATATCTTTAGCTACTTCGTAAGTAATCAACATTGCTATTTCGCCAATAATATGACGGAATCTAGCAGTGCTGGTTTTTTCGTCGCGCAACATAGTCATTTTAGTTTTTAACAAAGGATGATCAAAAACGGTAATTTGCATATTAACACACTCCTTATTGAGAATTCGAGGATATATTTCATAAGAAAAGCTTTTATTATCTTGCACAGAGTTATTTTAACATAAAACAGGAATAACTTCCATTTTTAACAAGCCTAAACCTTGCTCCACTGTTTGCTAAATATGTTGCCTTATATTATACTATTGATGAGGCTTGTGACCTCTATTACAATTGATAAGAATGTATTTATAAAACACTTAACTTCTATCAACATAGAAGCTTAATTTTAAAACTGATATTTAGGGAGGCAATCATTATGATGGAAAATATTAAGAAGGTTTTATTGACCGAAGAACAAATCGCTACCAGAGTAAAAGAACTTGGTGCAGAACTTACTGCAGAATATAAAGGCAAAGATGTAGTTGTTATTGCTCTTTTGAAAGGTTGTGCTTGGTTTGTAACCGATTTGACCCGTGCTATGGACATGCCCTTGCGTGTAGAATTTATGGTTGCATCTTCCTACGGCGATGGCACCACCACCAGTGGTAACGTTAATGTTAAACTGGACATCGGTCAAGACATCGAAGGCAAACATGTTATTTTGGTTGACGACATCATCGACAGCGGCGTAACCTTTGCTGCTATTTCTACAATGCTTAAAGAACGCAAACCTGCAAGCCTCAAAACCGTTGCATTGTGCGACAAAGCAGAACGTCGCATCAATGGTTTGGATGCGGACTATGTTGGTTTCGTAATCCCCGACGAATTTGTTGTAGGCTACGGTCTCGACTATGCGCAAGATTATCGTAACCTGCCTTTCATTGGTGTATTAGACCCTAAAGCTTACGCTTAATAACATTCTAAAAACTAAGTCCCCCGATAGAACTTCTATCGAGGGACTTTTTATTTGCTTCTTTCTAACTTCGTAAAGTATCAATTTTACACGAAGATATATTTTAAGATAAACACTAAAGCTAAAAGATAAGTAACACCACTGATATTTTTCTCCTTGCTACCAGCGAAGATATTAACAATAACATAGGAGATAACGCCCATAGCAATACCTTCAGCGATGGAATAAGTAAAGGGCATCATAATTGCAGCGATGAACGCGGGAACTGCTTCTGTAAAGTCGTTGTAGTCAATACTCATCATACAGCTTAACATCATAAAGCCTACTACAATCAAAGCAGGCGCAGTTGCGAAAGCAGGAATGGAAAGGAAGATTGGAGCGAGGAACAAGCTGCCCAAGAAAAGCAATGCAGAAACGATAGGAGTCAAACCAGTACGACCACCTACTGCAATACCAGCAGAGCTTTCAACGTAGGTAGTAACGGTGGTAGTACCAAGCACCGCACCTACAGAAGTAGCGATAGAGTCTGCAAAAAAAGCTTTTTCAATTTTAGGAAGTTTGCCACTGGAATCGAGCATATCTGCTTTCGCAGCAACACCAATCAAAGTACCAATGGTGTTGAACAAGTCTACAAACATAATGGAAACAAGAATGGTAATGAAGCCCAAAGAAAAAATAGAGCTAAAGTCTAATTGCATAAAGGTAGGAGCAATACTGGGGATGCTAATGCCATTGGAGAAATCGGGCAGTACGCTAAACATTCCTTTGGACGGGTCTGGAATATAGAAGCCAGTCAATTCGCAAATAATACCCAATCCCCAAGTGCACAAAATCCCCCACAGGATACCGCCGGTCACGTTTCTTGCCAAGAAGATAGTAGTTAAGATGATACCAAAAATGGCAAGCACCGCACCAATACCAGTAGTGTAGAAGGAACCATCTGCTATAGAAGCTTTAAAGGGATACAAGGAAACTAAAAGCGGGCCATCTACAACGATTTTTGCATTTTGCAAACCAATGAAAGTAATGAAAAGACCAATACCACTGGTTACGCCAAGTTTCAAGGACGGAGAGATACTGTTAAAAATAGCAGTACGCACATTAGTTAAAGAAAGAATAACGAAAATTATACCTTCAATAAAAACAGCAGCCAAACCCATTTGCCACGGGTAACCCATTTGTCCAACTAAGGTAAAAGCAAAGAAAGCATTAATACCCATACCAGGAGCTAATACAAAGGGACAGTTAGAGAAAAACGCCATCAACAAAGAGCCAACGCAAGCAGAAATTGCTGTTGCAGTGAAAACGGAACCTTGATCCATACCTGCGCAACCTAAAATATTAGGGTTAACTGCCAAAATATACGCCATAGTCATGAAAGTAGTAATGCCTGCCAAGACTTCGGTTTTTATATTCGTATTATTTTCTTTCAAACGAAACGTTTTTTCTAAAAAATTGTTCATCGTCTATTCTCCTAAAATATTTGAAGGGTGAGGTAACCACCCTTCAATAACATATTATCAATTCTATTTAGTATGCTTACTGTCCACAGCAGCAGTTACAGGGGCAACTTCTGCGTATTTGCTCAAGGCAACCTTGGTCAAGCGGAAATCGCCAACAGTACCAGGGCCATCAATACAGCCATTAGAGCAAGCCATACCTTCAAAGTAACTGCAATCTATTTGACCTTTGGTAACAGCGGTCAAATCAGTTACGCATTTATCAACACCTGCAGCATAATGAGTTGCACGTACGCTACCACCTTTTGCAGTAACAGTAGCATTTACCGCCGCAGTTACACCTGCTGTTAAGGGAAAACCTAAACCAACTTTGGAACCATCACGTTCAAATTCTACAGCTTCCACATTTTCAACTTTAATATCCTTGCCTTCCATTAAGCACATTGCTTCTTCAAAAGTCAGTACATAATCAATGTATTCCGGATTTTCCTTGGCTTCACTTTTTTTCGCAATGCAAGGGCCAATGAAAACAGTAACTGCATCAGGATATTGTTCTTTCAGCCAACGACCAGTTGCCACCATGGGAGAAACGGTGTGAGAAATTTTATCCGCTGCATCGCCAACATATTTTTTTACAATCTTAACAAAAGCAGGACAACAGGAGCTGGTCATATAGGGTTGTTTTTCAGGAACTTTTTCAATATATTCTTCTGCTTCTTCTACGCTGACAATATCCGCGCCAATAGCAACTTCCACCACTTCAGAGAAGCCAGCCATTTTGAGAGCGGTGTAAATTTGGTCAGGCTTAACCTTCAAACCAAATTGACCCACGATGGAAGGAGCAACCATGGCGATAACCTTGGAACCGGTTTTAATATTCATAATAACAGGAACAATGCTACTACGCTCGTCAATTGCACCAAAAGGACAAGCTGCACGACACGCACCACATTCCACGCACATTTCGTGGTTAATTTTTGCCTTGCGATCTTCACCAATGGTAACTGCTCCCAAAGCACAAGCTCGTACGCAGGGACGATGAATTTCAATAATCGCACCGTAGGGGCAAACTTGTTTGCAACGACCGCATTCCACGCATTTATTTCTGTCGATGAAAGCTCTGTCCTGAATAATGCTAATTGCTTTTTTCGGACAATTATTCATACATTTATGGGTAATGCAATGACGACAAGCGTCAGTTACAAAATATGCTTCGATGGGGCATTGGTCACAAGCCGCAGGCAAAACATCAATAACAGGCAAAGTTTTGTCGATGTCATTTCGCATAGTTCTTTTCGCAGCTTCAATAATGTTTTGGTCACAAGTTTGGCCAAGTGCCATATCAATACGATTCTTCAAAACCGCTCTTTCTTTATAAACACAGCAACGATAGCGAGGAGTATCCTCACGAACTTCTTGCAGAATATCATAAACACTTTCTTTAAGTCTATCTTCCCAAGTATAGCGTGCCAAATGTTCTAAAACCATTCGACGCAATTGAGCAACAGCAGTTAATTCCATAATATATCCTCCAATTAAGAAAATAAATTCCAATAACGCTCTTCTTTTATGTCGATAAATATTCTATGCGACAAGCAATAATTCCTGCTTATTTTTACTCTCTCCGTCGCTTTCAGCGACAGCTCCCTCAAGAGGAAGCTTCCATCTTTGAGGGAGGTGGCGTCGCAAAGCGATGACGGAGGGAGTTTTATATGCTATACTTGTATTAATAAAATTTTAGGAGAATCGAATGAGCATTTACGCAATCAGCGACCTACACCTTTCCGGTGAGCCTGCCAAAAAACCAATGGATATTTTTGGCGAGCACTGGACTAACCATAAAGAAAAAGTAAAAGAAAATTGGCTTGCAACCGTCAAGGAAGAAGACACTGTCATTATCTGTGGTGATATTTCTTGGGCAATGCAATTGAAAGAAGTAGAAGAAGATTTACTGTGGATTGCGGAGCTCCCCGGTAAAAAGATTTTAATGCGCGGCAACCACGATTACTGGTGGACAAGCCTAAAAAAAATGCAAGATACTTTCGGAAAACACTTTGAGTTTTTGCAAAACAATTGCATCATGATTGGTGATACTGCCATCTGTGGAACTCGCGGCTGGCTCTTACCCTCTTCTGAAAACTTTACTGAAGATGATAACAAGATTTACCAACGCGAAGGCATCCGTTTAGAAATGTCCTTGCAGGCAGCAAAAGCAAATAATGCAGAGCACATCATCGTTGCCTTCCATTACCCACCCCTCTTCGCACCTACAGAGCAAACTCTTTTCACAGACTTACTGGAAAAATACCAAGTTAAAGATTGTGTCTACGGACATATCCACGGTGAAAATCACTTAGCTGTTTTCGAGGAAGAACGTAATGGAGTTCAATACAAGCTGGTCTCCTGCGACACTCAAGGCTTCAAATTATATAAACTAGTATAAAAAAAGGAATGTTTCTACTGAAACATTCCTTTTTTCTTTGAGGTTATAAAATATAAAACGCTGATGAGAAGCGCGCTACAACTTCCGCATCGTGAATGAGATTAGAACTTCCCAAAAGCTCAATATTACTATCGCTGAAGACTACGCCGCCAAGCTGACAACCAGTGCCAATGGTAACCTTACCGTAAGCAACCAAAAGAACTTGTGGTAATTTCACACCGTCCTTAATTGTTATGTTGCCTTTACTTACAAGAACTACCTTATCAAAAAATTTGCAGCTACTTTCGATTATAATACTACCTTCTGTAGCGATAACTGCAGTCCCGTAAACCTTTAAGTTTTTACTAAAAATCAAGGGAGTGCTGGCGTTGGACAAATAGTAGAAGCGTTTATCCAAACCGTAGAGCTTTACGTCTTCCATGCTTAAATCAGAGATGCTTAGTTTGGCAGTGCTGGTGTTTTTTAAGAACTCTATCTGAGGAATATGTACTTCTTCTGTGCTTGTGTATATACTATCCTCTGATAAAAATTCTGAACCGAGTAGCGGTTTGCGACTAATCAGCATAAACATTCTGCCTTGCTCTTGCATTTCCTCTTTAAGCTGAAACTGTACCTGTCTTAGATGATGACTTTGCTCCTCTGCTTCCACGCTCGTTTCAAGATAACGAAAGCAGTTATCGTCACTATAGTTAACCTTGCTCACTAAAGCAGCAGGCACATTCCCCGGTTGCAGTGTTAATGTTACTGGCGTACATTCCCCTGACTCCAACTCTTGTTGTGCCAATCGGGTGATGACAGAACTGCAAAGAAAACGTAACTGCCGACCACGCAAGTCTTCCATCTCCAGCTGCGTAGTGCGAGTTACACAAACCATTACCAAATGAGCAACCGCCGCCAAGAACAAGCCTATCCCTAGAAGTGCCACACTAATATTTCCACGACTACTACTCATAAGCGATTACTCCATTAAAGCAATGGTACACTCGTTCAAAACTTCGACTACGCCCTTGCTTTTCAAGAACAAAGTTCATTTTTAGAAAACGCTCGTCAATTTTTGCAACTTGCCAGTCAACAACATAAACATCTGGTACGAACAAAGGATTCTTTCCGCTTGTGCCAGTAGTCTTAGTACTTTTGTAAAAGCTTTTACTTTCCCAGGTATAGGTGTAACTTTTGCCTGCGTGTCCTGTTTGGCAAATAAGCTTTGGCCGACCTCTATAGTCTTCGCTTAAAATTATATAACTGCCTTCGTAGCACAAGTCCTTTTCTAAAACACCACCCATATAGCGAGCCGCATCATTGATTTGCATATCTAGAAACATTCTTTGCCAACCTTGCAGCAACCTATAGAAATCTCCATACAAAAGTGCGACCACTAAAGCAAGAATGGCAACGCTAATCTGCAGTTCTGCTAAAAGAAAGCCTGCTTCTTTACGGCATCCACCATAAGGAATAAATGACCTTGCTACTTTGCCCATCAATGACCTGCACCTCCTGTAAAAGATTTCCTTGCAAAGAATGTTCTAATTTTTGCACCTGCCATCGCTCTGGAATTGGGATAGTTTCATCTGCCAAAAAGTTCTCCGCCAGACTTTGGGCCTCTACTACGACTTGCATATAGCTCAAATTTTTTACGCAGCAACCAAAGCTTGTACTAATAAAAAACAGCAGCGTTCCTACTACTAAAAACACTACTGCCAAATCTAAGAGTAAAAATCCTTTACTCGCTTTCACTTACAACAATCCTTCCTGTTACAGGTTGAACTGCTACCGTACAACTCACACCACTAAATTCGGAATGTTGCACTACCCATGTGCCACTATAAGTTGGACCACCATTTACACCAAACTGCACGTTAAACCTTTTAGGCCAAGTCAGTTCCACATTCCAACCATAATCGGCAAAACGTACCTGTTTTACTTTCTTGCCTTTCAAATAATAATCATAGCCACTACTTAACGACCGCAGATACCTTTGCTCACCTTCGCCAAAAAGCGCCTGTTGTTGAAGCTTGCGCATATCTGCCGCCAAAAGATTAGCCGCCGCCCGCACTTGCCAACGAGCATACTGTTTGGAATAAGCAACGCTTTGAGGCAAGAGTACTCCTGCTAAAACTCCTAGCAATGCTACCACCGCCAAGACTTCTATTAAAAGGAAGCCTGCCTGTTTATTCAGATGCCTTGCTACCACCAGAAGTCACTACTTCGCCTGCTGCATTCTTACCAGTTAAAGTATAGGTTGTATCACTTGCAGTATAAACAAGCGCTTCACCCTTAGCATCCTTAAACTCACTAGTACCGGAAATATATTCCGTTTGCAAGGTTTCTAAATTAGTAGGCACACTGCCATTTTCCATTTTATACAACTGAATGGCTTGATCCACCATTGCCAAATCATTACGAAGTTTTGCGTTCTTAACCTTAGTATTAGCACCATCTAAAGAAGGCATAATCATCGTAACCAATACACCCAAAAGAGCGGCAACTGCTACAACTTCAATCAAAGTAAAACCTGCTTGTCTGCTTTTCATAAAAAATCCTCCTTATTTATATTCTGGTAATGCTGAAAATAATTCAAACAAAGGGCCAACTACGGAACATACTACAGTCGCAGTTACAAGAGCCGCCATCAAAAGCAAAATAGGCGCCAAAATCTCTCGCAATTTTTCCAAACGGTCTCGTAAATCCTGCTCTAAAATATTTGCAGCTTCATTTAAAAGCTTGGGCAAATATCCTGTTTCTGCACCAATAACTATTAGTTCCGAAGTCAAAGGGGAGAACATTTCCGTAGCAGTTCCAAGTGCAGTGCTGATGGCTTCGCCACGACGCAGAGCAGCATTAAAAATTTTTAGCTGTCTTACCCGCTCCTTATGACGAATAGTTGCAGCAGCAAGTTCTACAGCTTCGGTAATATTGATGCCTTTGTCCAAGAGCATGCTCAAAATCTTACAAAAGCGAATTTCTAAAGCCATAGCGTATAAGTTACGCACTATCGGTAATCTCAGGCAAAACTCTACAATTATTTGACGTCTATAATAAATGTAGAAAAACATTGCTACCAAACTCAAGCAGACTGCTACGCCGTTGCCTATCAGAAAATTACTAATCTGCACTGCAAATTGCAAAATTCTGTTGGGTGGAGCACCTAAACTGCTATAAACACTAGCTAACATTGGCAACACATAGAGCAAAAAGAATATTAACACGCCTACCGAAGCAAATAGTAGAAATAGCGGATACAAAGTTGCTTTATAAAGGAATTGCTTTAATTCCTGTTGCTTCTTGTAGAAGTCAGCAATCTCTAAAAACACATTGTTTAGTTCGCCGCTTCGTTCACCTGCTGCAACTAAGGTCACTGCCAAATTGGAAAATGTTTTACCGCATTTCTGCATAGCACTTGCTAAAGAAGAACCTTCTTGCAAATAACCTACAAGCTTTACGGCAACCTTTCCAATTACAACGTCAGTTCTTTGTTTTAAAAGCTCCATCCCGTCTAGTAACGGAACGCCACTGTTCAAAATAGTTGCAAGCTGTTTGAAAAAGACTATCTTTTGCTTATCTGTCAAAGTACTTGGCGAACCCAAAAGCTTTTCTTGCAACGATGACCAAGTGCTTTCTTTTACTTGCAGTCTTACCACGAAGCCGTAGTTGTTGCGCACCAAACTACATGCTTCCGCTTCTGACTTAGCTCGTAATTTTCCAGAAAGCAACTTGCCACTGCGAGTACGTGCTTGCCACGAAAACTCCTGCACCTTCACACCTCCCTTCGTCTATAAATACTATTCTGTATAAAATTCACTTCGCCTGTTTTTATTTTGCGATGTTGTGAAATCCACGTGAATTTTTAAGAAAAATTTTTGATTTTTTAAAAGAAACTTTTATTTTCTCCCAACCAGTCTTGACTCGATATGTTTTATCATATAAACTTGAAGTAACCAAAAATGCAAAGGGGTTTTGGAATGGCAAAATTTAAAGTTTTGTTTTACCAGAAGGCTGACGGTTCTGAACCGGTTAAGCAGTTTTTAAACAGCCTCGACAAGAAGATGCGTGCCAAAATGGTACGCACTATTGAAGCATTACAAAATAACGGTAACGATTTACGTGAACCGTATTCAAAACATCTCGACGATGGAATTTTTGAATTAAGAGCCAAAGTTGGCACAGACATCTCAAGAGTTTTGTATTTTTTCTTTATAGATCAGCGTGTTATTTTAACCAATGGTTTTATAAAGAAAACTCAAAAGACACCTAAAAAAGAAATTAATCTCGCTAAGAAATACCGAAATGATTTCTTACAAAGAGAGGAGCAGTACCATGAGTGATTTTAATGAATATTTGGCAGAGCAATTAAAAGATGATGAATTTAAAAAAGAATACGAAGCATTAGAACCAGAGTTTGCCATTATTCAAGCATTAATTGATGCTCGTAAAAAAAATGGTATTACTCAAAAAGAGCTTTCTCAACGTACAGGTATTACCCAAGCTGACATAAGTAAGTTAGAAAACGGAAACGCTAATCCTTCTGTAAGAACGCTGAAAAAACTTGCAAGCGGTCTGAATATGAGATTAAAAATTGAGTTTGTTCCTTTAGTAAATGCATAACTAGTAAAAAAGCAGGTAACTCACAATTGAGTTACCTGCTTTTGTGTTTTTACGATTGTTTCAATCAACTTTTTTAATTTCCTCAAGCATCCATTTCAGATACGCCACAAACGCGGTATATTTTTCATCATCTTCTAACAATCCTAAAGGATAAGAAGGATACTTATCAGCTCTTTGTTCATCAACTTTAATGCCAAGAGCATTCTCTAACTTATCTTTTCTAAACACTCGTAATTCTTCATTATCAAACGGTCTAATAAAATACGCAAATTGAAATTCTAATCTAACATCTTTAGAATGTACAGGTACTCGTACAAAATAATGTTTCTTTCCTTTAGAATCCACATGCATAATCATTACGCTTGCATGATCTTTTCCCTCTCCATACCAAAAAGTACAACCAATAGCCTCACATTCATCCAAAAGTTTATCTATCAACTTAGCCTGATTAGAGCCGCCTACATTAATGACATCTTCCAAAAAGCTTTCTCTATCCCACTTCCTCTTCTCTGTCTTTTTGGTAATATTAGCTTGCAATGTTTGACCTAAGACTTTAGGAACTAAAATTTGTCTTTTACCATTTTCTACATATTGTTTTATTTCAATACCTAAAACTTCAGTATTAACCATTTGATTATTCAAAAATTCTATTATGCGCAACAAAGTACTTGGTATCTGGTCTGCTACAAAAATCAATTTTATTTTAGCAAGCCTCAAATTGTTCTCAAAATCCTTCCAGAACTTTTCTACATCACCATCATCAAAACCGTATTCTTCTACAATGTTACCACCATTATCTTCAAATTTTTTCTTTATATCTTCAATATCCCAATACAAAGTAGCATTGGCAGCATAGTCTAACATTTGTCCTACAACTTCACGACGAATACGAGTATCAGTAGAACGTTTTACTTCCACTAGAATGGGAGTAGCATTTTTATCAACAAAAAGATGGTCTAAAAACCATTGACTACTACCACCGTCATATTCAGGAACACCCATTTCGCGAGAAAGCAAAACCCATTTACCATTTTCTTCTTCGCCTTCCCCAGTTAATAAGGCAGGATAATCTTCTAAAAGCTTTTGGAAAATATCTTCGCTATTATATGCAGTCTCTTTCAAAGTAGTTAATTTCCCATTCTCATCTTTCAAATAAATTACATTCGCCATAATGAAGCCTCCTAATTTATTTAAGATATTATTCTATTTTTATTATAACACCGTCAATGGTCAATTTTTGACACATTACCATATCACATAAAAATTTTCTTACATTTATCTTTCATAACTAAAACTCAAAAAAGACTCATACATTTCTATAGAAGTCTATATAAAAATGGCTATGGACTTTCATTTTAATACTTACTATTATTCTCTTTCGCTCTTCTACCACCCAATTCCGCAAGCAGCTCATTAGGAGTAATGTTGTGGTACGCAAGCAGTACTAGGCAGTGATACCACAAGTCGGACATTTCATAGAGTACTTCGTCTTTAGCATGGTTTTTAGAAGCAATGATAGTTTCTGCTGCTTCTTCGCCAACCTTTTTAAGAATCTTGTCTTGACCGGAAGTGAACAAATACTTGGTGTAAGATTTTTCTCCACCATTTTCGCGTTTTTCTTGAATTACGCGGTACAGTTCACTCAACACACCAGGAATACCGTCCATTTCGGGAACAGGCAAATTATCACGTTTCCACAACAAATTATGGAAGCAAGAATATTCGCCAGTATGGCAAGCTACGCCAGTTTGTTCAACTTGCACCAAAAGGCTATCGCCATCACAATCATAACTGATGTTCACAACCTTTTGCAAATTACCACTGGTTGCACCCTTATTCCAAAGTTCTTGGCGACTACGGCTCCAAAACCAAGTGTAACCAGTTTCTATGGTACGAGCCAAAGATTCGCCATTCATATAAGCAAGCATTACTACGGCATTGGTGCGCACATCTTGAACAACGGCAGGCACCAAACCTTTTTCATCAAATTTAATTTTAGAGAAATCAATTTGCATTATATTCTCACCTCGATACCTCTATCACGCAGATACTCCTTCACCTGTTGAATAGTGAAGGTTTTATAGTGAAAGACGGAAGCTGCCAAAACTGCATCAGCACCGCCTTCAGCAAGCACTTCATAAAAATCTTCAAGCTTTCCTGCACCGCCACTAGCGATTACAGGAACATTTACCGCTTCACTCACGGCTTTTGTCAGCGGAATGTCATAACCATTTTTAGTGCCGTCTGCATCCATACTGGTTAAGAGAATTTCCCCTGCACCAAGGGCTACACCTTGCTTCGCCCATTCTACAGCGTCAATACCAGTAGGAGTACGACCGCCATGCACATAAACTTCCCATTTATTTTCACCACAACGACGAGCATCAATGGCAAGAACGATGCATTGACTACCAAAAAGTTTAGCACCTTCCGCAATCAGTTGAGGGTTATTCACCGCCGCAGAGTTTACGGAAGTTTTATCCGCCCCAGCACGCAAGGCATTACGAATATCATCAACAGTACTAATACCTCCACCAACGGTCAAAGGCATAAATACTTCGCCTGCAGTTTTGTTGATAACGTCAAGCATTGCTTTACGTTCTTCAACGGAAGCAGTTATATCTAAAAATACCAGTTCGTCTGCACCTTCAAGGTCGTAAGTCGCCGCCAATTCTACAGGGTCGCCTGCGTCACGCAAGCCAACGAAATTAGTACCTTTTACCACGCGTCCAGCTTTAACGTCTAAGCAGGGAATGATTCTTTTTGTATGCATCTTAACCCTCCTTCGCCAAAGCGAGAGCTTCAACCAAATCAACTGCGCCAGTGTAAATTGCTTTACCAATAATACAACCAGTTACACCGTCTTTTTGATAAGGCAACAAATTCTTAATATCTTGGATGGAAGCAACGCCACCGCTGGCAATTACTTCAATCCCACCCGCACGAGCAATTTCCGCTGTAGCTTCAACATTCACGCCAGTAAGCATACCATCGCGGCTAATATCGGTGTAAATGATTTTATCCACGCCATATTGCGCCATTTGTTTAGCAAGTTCAGTAGCAGCAACGCCACTGCCTTTCCCCCAACCTTCAATGGCAACCTCACCATTTTTAGCATCAATGCCAACAGCAATATGTCCCGGGAAATTTTTGCAAGCTTCATCAACCAGCTGCGGATTTTTCACAGCAGCACTACCCAAAATCAAACGGGTAACGCCTAATTCCAAAAGCTTTTCGATGGCTTGCATATTACGGATACCACCGCCCAATTGGACAGGAATGTTTACCGCTTCTAAAATGCGTTTGATAACAGGAATATTTTTACCTTCGCCGGCAAGGGCACCGTCAAGATCAACAAGGTGCAAAAATTCTGCACCACACGCCGCCCATTTCAGCGCCATTTCTGCAGGGTCATCTGCAAAAACAGTTTCCGCATCAAAACGACCTTCAGTTAAACGTACGCAGCGACCGCCGCGGATATCTATTGCAGGATAAATAATCAAAACGATCACTCCTTACAGTTCAACAAATTTTTTCAGCAAGCCCAAGCCTGCACGACTGGACTTTTCAGGATGGAATTGGAAGGCATGCACATTACCTCTGCCAACAGAAGCAGTTACTTCCATTCCGTAATCGCAAACGGAAGTGATAATACTTTTATCTTCTGGTTCACAGTGGAAGCTATGTACAAAATAAACAAATTCGCCCTCTGCTTCGCTAAGCAAGGGAGATTCATTTTTTACGTACAGTTTATTCCAGCCCATATGGGGAATTTTATGACTGGTCTTCAAATATTTTACTTGTCCTTTAAAATAACCCAAGCCTGGGACACCGGGAGCTTCATCGCTACCTTCAAAGAGCACTTGCATGCCTAGGCAAATTCCTAAAAAAGGCTTGCCACTTTCCAAAAGCTCCATAATTAAAGGTACAAGACCGGATTTGTGCAAATTCGCCATACAGTCACCAAAAGCGCCAACACCCGGCAAAATTACTTTTTCTGCCTTGGCAATTACTTCTTTATCCGCAGTGATGATAGGCTTGCCACCCACTGCAGCAATTGCTTTTGTGACGCTGTGCAAATTGCCCATACCGTAATCTATAATTACAACTTCTTTACTCATAACAATCCTTTACTGCTCATTACGCCTTGCACTCTGTCGTCAAAAGCAACAGCTTCCGCCAACGCACGAGCAAAGCCTTTGAACATGGCTTCTATAATATGGTGAGTGTTCTTGCCGTACAAAACTCTGATGTGCAAGGTAATACCTGCGGTCATTGCCACAGCACGGAAGAATTCTTCGGTCATTTCTGCTTCGTAAATGCCAAGCTGAACTTTAGGAATGTCCGCATCAAAAACAAGATACGGTCTGCCGGAGAAATCCATTACCACTTGCACCAAAGCTTCATCCATAGGCAGGAAGCAATTACCATAGCGATGGATTCCTGCTTTATCGCCAATAGCTTCTTTTAATGCTTGACCAAGAACGATACCGCAGTCTTCTACAGTGTGGTGGCTATCCACATCAAGATCACCAACTGCTTTCAAAGTTAAATCGCTAAAGCTGTGTTTAGCAAACAAAGTCAGCATATGGTCAAAAAAGCCAATGCCTGTATTAACTTGGCAGATACCGGTACCATCAAGGTTCAGTTCTGCAAAAATTTCAGTTTCTAAAGTTTTACGTTCAACGCTGCCACATCTCATAATTGTACCTCCGTACATAATGCAGTAAGCTTTTGTAAAATGGTTAAGTTTTCTTCAGGAGTACCTACGGTTACACGCAAGCAGCCTGTAAGTTTAGCATGACCACTATAGTCGCGGACGAGAATGCTGTTTTCCATTAAGTATTTAAACATCATCTTGCCACTTGCAACTTGGGGAGTGAGGCTACGGTCGCGATATTTTCTTTCATAAGCAAGTGCCAAAGATTTGGTCAACTCATCTTGAGCACAGAAGGTTACGAAATTAGTAGCAGTAGGCCAAACTTTAAAACCAAGCTTCGCCAAATACGCCGCCATTTTATCCCGTTCACTGCGAACAAGTTTAATTTGTTCTTTATATAAGTCTTTGTTTTCGTACAAAGTCTTTGCCACCATCAAGGTATAAGCATTTACGTGATAAGGCAAAAGTGCTTTTCCTAACAAACGCATTACGCCTGCAGCACCTACTGCGTAACCGCAACGCAAGCCTGCCAAACCGTAAGCTTTGGAGAAAGTACGGAACACCATCAAATTGCTGTACTTGCCTACCAAGCTCAATGTAGACCCTGCTACAAGCCACAGCTTATTTAAAGGACGCATATCAGTAGGCGGAACTTCCTTGCCATCAGCAAATTCCATATAAGCTTCGTCCATAATTACAGGACACTCTACATTAGCAATAATCTTTTCCATATCTGCTAAAGAATTATAGTTGCCAGTGGGGTTATTGGGATTACAAACGATTAGGAGCGCAGGACGCTCTCTTTCGCAGAACTCAATAACAACATCCGGATCAACATAACCTTCTTCAGTCAAAGGGTAAGGAGCAGCAACGCTATCGCTTAAAGTTGCGTACTCACCATACATGGAAAAGGACGGATAAGGAACGGCAATCTTCTTGCCATACCCGCCAAATACATAGCAAGCAACTTGCAAGAGTTCGCTGGAACCATTACCAATTTTCACATTAGCAATGTCTAAATCCAGCTCTTGAGCAATCGCTTCGCACAAGTTTTCAGATTTAATAGGAGGATAACGATTAAAGGGAAAGCTTTGTGTTCTTTCCAGAACAGCTTGGCGCACCGCTTCGGGCATTTCGTAATTACTTTCGTTAGCATTTACGATGATGTCTGCTGCAACGTGCTCTACAGAATATTCTTCCATAGCTTCCAAGCCTTTGCGAATTGCAAAATCTGCCATAGGCTCACTTCCCTTCTACACGTTTGCGGATAGCATTAGCGTGAGCACGCAAGCCTTCTGCTTCAGCCATGGCAATAACATCGTCTGCTACTTCTGCCAAAGCTGCACCTGTATAAGAAATGATACTGGTCTTTTTCATAAAGGTTTCTACATTCAAAACAGAGTAGAACTTTGCAGTACCACCAGTGGGCAAAATGTGGTTGGGACCTGCGTAATAATCTCCCAAAGGTTCAGGAGAATATTGTCCCAAGAAGATTGCGCCTGCATTACGAATGTAGGGCAAAATTTCAAAGGGAGCTTTAGTCATAACTTCCAAATGTTCCGGTGCAGAAATGTTAGCCATTTCAATTACGGTCGCCATATCGCTAGCGAGAATAATTTTGCCGTAATTTGCAAGAGCAGTGGAAGCAATTTCTTGACGAGGAAGTTGTGCCAATTGTACTTCAATTTCTTCTGCCACAGCATTTGCCACAGCTTCGCTATCAGTTACGAGGATAGCACTCGCCAAGGGGTCATGTTCTGCTTGGCTAAGAAGGTCTGCAGCCAAGTAGGTGGGGTTAGCAGTTTCGTCAGCAATAACTAAGATTTCACTGGGACCGGCCAACATATCTATATCGCAGTGACCATATACTGCTTTTTTCGCCAAAGTAACAAAGATGTTACCAGGGCCAGTAATCTTTTCAACTTTAGGAACGGTTTCAGTACCGAAAGCAAGAGATGCTACTGCTTGAGCACCGCCCATTTTATAAATTTCAGTAACGCCAATTTCTTTAGCAGTAACAAGTACGTAGGGATTTACCTTACCATCTTTACCGCAAGGAACTGCCATAACGATACGGGGTACGCCTGCAACTTTCGCAGGGCAAGCGTTCATAATTACAGAAGAAGGATACGCCGCAGTACCACCGGGTACGTAAATACCAACGGAATCCACAGGAGTAACTTTTTGACCAAGCATCGCGCCATAAGGACGGTTGGTCAGCCAAGTTTTAGGCATTTGTTCTTCGTGGAATTTGGTTACGTTAGCGATGGCGCGTTTGATTGCTGCTACTACTTCCGATTTAGTCAAAGCTTCTGCTTCAGCAAATTCAGCTTCGGTTACGCGAATATTGCTGGCGTCCAAACCAGCTTTATCAATCAAATTGGTATAGTAAAATAATTTTTCGTCACCTTCAGCACGAACGTCTGCAACGATGCGGTCTACAACTTGCGCTGCAGTCAGGGGAGCGCCGAACATAGCAGTAACGCCAGCTTGCACTCCGGGAGAAAGCACACATTCGTCAAAAGCTTTTTTCTTCATTAAATCTGCAATTTGTTGAGCGTTCATAGCTCTTGCATCAGTAACTTGCATTTTATTTATCCCTCTCATTCAAAACAGCTCGTAAATCTTCTACTAATTTATGTAAACGAGCGAACTTCAATTTAAAGCTTGCACGGTTGGCAATCAAACGTGCAGTTGCGGTAAAGATGGAATCCACTTCTACCAAATTATTTTCTCTTAAAGTGGTACCTGTTTCCACAATATCTACAATAACTTCACTTAAACCAATCAACGGACCAAGTTCAATGGAACCGTTCAGTTT
>CALCHC010000149.1 GCA_937901335.1 uncultured Phascolarctobacterium sp.
GTGTTCCGTCAAATTGGCAAACGCTTTACCTTTGGTGGCGATCCTGGCAAAGACCAAAGAGTTTACTACTTCAACATTAAAGAAATTATGGGCAACAAATACGGTACTCCCAGTGCTGTCCCGTTCCGTGTTGTTGACAATAACGTAGGTCTCGATATCGATATCGCTATCCGTTGCTTCGGTGAATACAGCTATCGCGTGACTAACCCGATTTTGTTCTACACCAACGTATGTGGTAACGTAGAAGCCGACTACACTCGTGAAGCAATTGATAGCCAACTTAAAACTGAATTGATGACTGCTTTACAACCTGCTTTTGCAAAAATTTCTGCAATGGGTATTCGTTACAGTGCGCTTCCCGGTCACACTATGGAACTGGCAACTGCTCTGAATGATGTGCTGAGCAAAAAATGGAGCGAACTGCGTGGTATCGAAATCGTAAGCTTTGGCGTAAGCAGCGTGAAAGCTAGCGAAGAAGATGAACAAATGATTAAAGAGCTCCAACGCAATGCAGCGTTCCGTAATCCCACCATGGCTGCAGCGCATTTAGTTGGCGCACAAGCAGAAGCAATGAAGGCTGTTGCTGCCAACGAAGGTAATATGGGTGCAGCAATGGGCTTTATGGGTATGAATATGGCAAATAATGCTGGTGGTATGAACGCAGGCAATTTGTATGCAATGGGTCAAGCTCAAGCACAACAAATGCAACAACAAGCTACTCCGCAACCGCAAGTACCTCAAGCTGACGGTTGGAAGTGTGCTTGTGGCGCTGTTAACACTGGCAAGTTCTGTGGCGAATGTGGTAGCGCTAAACCTTCTCCTCAAAACGCAGGTGGTTGGACTTGTGCTTGCGGTGCTGTTAATAAAGGTAAATTCTGTGGTGAATGCGGTGCGAAGAAGCCTGCGAATGCACCTCTTTATAAATGCGATAAATGCGGTTGGGAACCTGCTGACCCTGCAAATCCGCCTCGCTTCTGCCCTGAATGTGGTGACATTTTCAATGACGCAGATAAACAATAATTTCTTCGAGGTGTAAAATGGCGGGGAATACTGTAAGTTATAAATGCCCAAGCTGTGGCGCACCCATTGGGTATATTCCTAGCACTGATACTATTAAGTGCGAGTATTGTGACACAGTTTTTAAAATTGAAACTTTAGATGATATTTACGATAAAGAACAGGCTCAGGCGGCGAAGAATCGTGCGGCTAAAGAAGCAACTTGGCATACGGAAGAAGCTGGTAGCCAGTGGAGCGAAGAAGAGCTTGCCCATATGCATGCTTTTACTTGTTCCAGTTGCGGTGCGGAGATTGTATGTGACGAGAACACTATGGCTACGGAATGTTGTTACTGCGGTAATCCAACTATGCTGCCTAGTCGTTTTAGTGGCATGCTCAAGCCTGACTTTGTAATTCCTTTTAAGAAAACTAAGGAAGAAGCTGTCGCTGCCCTTGAAGAATTCTACAAGGGGAAGAAGCTTTTGCCTGACAAGTTTACTGCTAATAATCGTGTGCAGGCGATTCAAGGGATGTATGTGCCTTTTTGGCTATTCAATTCTGATATTAGTGCTAGTGGTGTTTACAAAGCAGAAAATGATATGGTGGTGACTACTCCTAACGAGATTATCACCACTACTAGCGTGTATTGCTGTGAACGAAGTGGTAGTATGCGTTTTGAGCGCATCCCTGTAGATGGTAGCAAGAAGATGGATGATAGCTATATGGAAAGTATTGAGCCTTTTGATTATAGCGAGCTTGTTCCCTTTAGTTCTGCATATTTAAGTGGCTTTTTGGCAGATAAGTACGATGTTGACGCAGAAGCTGCTGTTGCCCGCGCTGATGAGCGTGTTTGTCGTAGTGCGGAAGGTTGCTTAGAAAATACTGTTACCGGCTATATGCGTTCTCGCCAAATGGAACCTTGCGCTGTTTTTAAAGAGAACGGTGCTGTGCAGTATGCGATGGTTCCGGTTTGGATACTTACTACTCAATATGAAGGTAAGCCTTATACTTTTATGATGAACGGTCAAACCGGTCGCTTAGTTGGCAGTTTGCCTGCGGATAAGAACAAGCTGATGATGTATAGTGCAGGTGCATTTATCGCTGCTTTCGTTGTATTGTACTTGCTTTTGTCCAATACCATTATGAAATAGGGAGGATGCAAGATGAAGAAGATATTTTATATTTTGACATTGCTTGCTGCGCTCCTTATAACGAATGTAGCGTTAGCTGCTTCAAGCTTGGTGGATAATGCTGATTTGCTCAGCCCTCGTCAAGAAAGAGAAGTACTGCAAGTTTTAGAGCAAGTGGAAAAGGCGCATAATGTGCGTGTGGCAGTTGTGACTATGCCTACTATTGGCAACAGTAGCACAGCAGCCTTTGCCGATAAGCTTGTAGATGATGTGTACAATAACGGAGCCAATGGTAATATGGTGCTCTTGCAAGTCATCGATCAACGCAAATGGTACATCAGTACAGATAGCAAGTTGAAAAGTATTACTGGCAGTAACGATGCCGTAAATTATATGAGTAATGCCTTTGTGCCTTATCTTTCCAAAGGTGATTATCCTAACGCATACAAGGTGTATGCTACCAAAGCAAACGATTTGCTGGCGTATTATGCACAAAATGGCAAGCCCGTTAAAAAAGAAAAGCCTTTCCCCAATGAGCCTGCCCTTGTTTTCGCGCTCTTTGGTGCGTTTATCTTTACTAAATCTGTTCGCAAAAGCTTGATTGATTCAATGAGCAATGTAAATGCTGCTGTTGCGGCAGATGCGTATTTAGACGAGCGCAGTTTTGAATTGAAAGATAGTAACGATACTTATATGTATAGTAATGTTGTTGCTGTACCTCGTCCGCGCGGTAATGGTCATCACGGTGGAGGAAGTGGTGGTCATGGCGGCGGTGGTGGAGGGTACTAAGATGAGAAAAATACTGCAAAATATTTTTCTTGTCTTGTGCCTGCTTGTGGCAACTTTTTTGCCGTTGAACGTTTTGGCGGCGGATAAAGACATTGTCATTTTATATACTAACGATATTCACTGCGCCATTGATGACAACGAAGGTTTAAGTGGTCTTTCCCAATATAAGAAGGACGTTTTACAAACTACTCCTTACGTTGCCCTCGTTGATGCAGGGGATGCCATTCAAGGCTCTCCCATTGGAAAGCTTTCCAGTGGCGAAGTATTTACCAATTTGATGAACGCCATTGGTTATGATTTTGCTATCCCTGGTAATCATGAATATGATTACGGAATGGAGCGTTTCTTGGAATTGGCAAAGAAGCTAGACTGTGGTTACTATAGCTGTAATTTTTTAGACAAGCGTGGCAAAACGGTTTTACCTGCCTATAAAATTATGAGCTTTGGTGATACTAAGGTTGCCTTTATCGGTGTGACTACTCCTTCTTCTTTATCCAGCAGTACACCAACCTTTTTCCAAGATGGTAATGGCAAATACATCTACAGTTTTTGCGAAGACTTGACTGGTGCAAAGCTTTACAAGCAAATTCAAAAGACTGTTGATAAAGTGCGTAGGCAAGTTGATTATGTAGTGCTTGTTGCTCATTTAGGTGTTAATGGTTCCCAAGAGCGTTGGAGTAGCGTAGCTGTTGCGCAAAATGTTAGTGGCGTTGATGTAATTATTGACGGACACTCTCACGAAGTTAACCCTACTACCATTGTTCAGGATAAACTTGGTAAAGATGTGCTTATTACTCAAACCGGTACCAAGCTGAAAAATATTGGTCAGCTGACCATTGGCGTAGATGGAAAGGTAAAAACAAAACTTATCAGCGGTTTGCAAAACAAAGATACTGATTTGGAAAAAGTAATAGCCCAAGAAAAAGCTGATTTCGAAGAAATTTTAAAGCAACCCTTGGGTGAAGCAGTAGTGCCTTTATACGTGAATCATCCTGCAACTGGTAAGCGCTTGGTGCGTAATCATGAATGCAATATGGGTAACCTTGTCGCTGATGCCATGCGTAAGGTTTTAAATTCAGACATTGGCATTATTAATGGTGGCAATATTCGTAAAGATATACCCAAGGGCGTGTTTACCTATAAGGATATTTTGGAAGTACTGCCTTTTGGTAATAGTTGTGCTGTAAAAGAGTTAAGTGGTCAACAAATTTTAGATGCTCTGGAAATGGGAGCACGCAATCTGCCGAGAGAAACTGGTAGCTTCCTGCACGTATCAGGGCTTACTTACGAAGTTGAAGCGTCTAAACCTAATACCGTTGTGCTCAACGAGAAAGGTGCTTTCGTAAAAGTAGGTGGTGCTTACCGTGTGCATAATGTACGAGTTGCAGGTAAGCCTTTAGATTTGGGCAAGCTCTATTCCGTAGCGACCATTACCTATCTTTTGGAAAAGAATGGCGACGGTATGACCATGCTGAAAAATGGCAAAGTGCTTTTTATTGACGAGAATATGAGTGATGCGGAAATTGTGATTGAATATATCCAAAATCATTTGAACGCACGCGTTGGCGAAGAGTACGCAAATCCCTTGGGCGAGGGAAGAATAACAATAAAATATTAATAATTATGGTGAAACGCCAATAAAAAAGGACAAACTCATTTGAGTTTGTCCTTTTTGTTTCTTATATATTGATTTACTTGTAACCTTTCACGAAATACATAGTATCGTCTTCGTAGGCGTGGATGTTTTGATAGCCACAAGCTTGGAACATTTCGCCAACAAGCTTTGCTTCCGGCAAGCGGTGTTCTGCAACAATTTCACTTTCCCGGTGGATATTATTGACTGTTGCCCGGGAAATGTCGTGCATTATGATTAAGCTTCCTCCAATTTTGAGGGAGCTTTTCATTTTACGTAGGAACTCTTCCTTGCGAGTGTGAAGATGGGGGAAAAAGTTTAAGCAAATTACAACATCGTAGTTTTCGGCAGGCAGTTCCATTTCAAGAATGTCGCCTACGCAAAAATCAATGTTGTTAAGATTAGCAAACTTCTCTTGCGCTTTGGCTAGCATTTTCTCGGAAAAATCCACTGCGGTAATTTTTCCCTGTACTCCAACTGCAGCGTGCAGGTAGGGTAGCAGTACACCCGTACCACTGCCAACGTCTAAAACGTTCGCTTCAGCAGGAATATCTGCCAGTTCCATAAGCTTTTCCAAGGTTTGTGGATTGGTATTGCGGATGCTGTCCCAATTTTCAGCACAAGTATTAAAAAAATCTACGTCTCTATTCATAGGGGTAATACCTCAATTTTAGGAAGCTTAGAATTTTTGAGTGAAGGTAGCAGTGAAGGCGCGACCTTCCATAGGATATCCATAAACTTCGCAGTAGTTTTTGTCAAAAAGATTATAGATGGAGAAATTCACGGAAGATTTTTCGTTAAGGTCATAAGTTGCAGAAATGTTATGTACTACATAGCCACCAATTTTTTGAACGGTGTAAGGCATGCCCGGATCTGTTGCAGGATAACCTAAGGTTGCTTTTTGACTACTGGTGTAGGTCATATCGTAACGAGCGTGCCATTTACCGTCGTCATATTGGTATCCAAGCGCCAAGGTATGACGGGGACGATAATCCAACTCTCCACTTAAACCAACTTTATCTTTAGCGTGTACGCCTTCTTTTTTAGTATGCATATTGGTGTAATTCAAGAAGAGGTTAGAAGCATCATCCAGTTTCCAAGTGTTTTCAAGTTCAAAGCCCCACAGTTGCGCTTTATCAATATTGTAAGCATTAAAGGGACGTTGGTGAGTGAAGTTTAGATAATCGTTAATATCTTGGTAGAAGGCTGTTGCTTTGCTATAAAGTTTATTGCTGAATTTATGAGCAACGCTTGCTTCGTAACCCCAACCTTTTTCAGGAGAGAGGGGCATATCTTTTGCAAAGCCGAAGCCTGCATAATGCCAGTAAAATTCTGCCATGGAGGGAGCTCGCCAAATCCTGTTAACGATAAAGCTTGTGGAAGTGCGTTCATCATTTTTGAAGTGCACGTTCAGTTTGGGAGAAAGTACTTCTTCGCTCATGCTACCTGTATTATTTCCAATAACGTTAGCGTCTTTGTCGCCTTCAATTTTATCGTAGCGGAGACCGATGTTAGTTGTCCAACGGTCATCCATTTTCCAACTATCTTCTACATAAGCACCAAGCAAGTCCATTTTTTGAGATGGGTATAAATCACCGCCACCAATTTTAACATTGTACCAACCATAGCCATAACGCAAGCGTTTGTAATCAATTCCGTAGCCAAGATAATGTTTGTGGTTCAGTTTGGTACTACCTTTATACATCAAACCATCAGATTTATCCGTAATATTGTAGCGGTCAAAAATTACTTGTCCGTCAATAACATTATGTTCTCGTTGCTTTTCGTAATTCCTCCAGTAAGTTATACTGTCGCTGCCGTTGGTACGATTAGAGTTCCAACTTACATTGAAGTTGTTGCGAAAGATTTTAGTATAGGAACAATCACCGGGGAGTTTACCTTGATAGTTGGCAAAACTATCTCCAATAGGCGTAGCGGGATAGCGACTATCAAAATCGGCAGAGCCGGGAACGTTTTGTACCACAAGACCACGTTTTAATTGTTGATGGTCATATTTTACGCGCAAGGTATCTGTATTATTTAATTCGTAAGAAAGATTAAAGCCTGCTTGTTCATTATCATAATCACTGTTGCGCAAATAAGCATCTTGTTCAGCTTTGTTAGCGTACATATTTAAAGAGAGCTTGGCGTTTTGCAAGCCGTAGTTGAAATTGTATTGTCTTCTATCGTTACTGCCTGCAGTAAATTGTAGTTCACCTGCGTTGGCAGATTTTTTTGTGATGATATTTATGATGCCACCTTCGGTTTGACCGTGAGCAGCAGATTTAGCGCCTTTGGTAATTTCAATGCGTTCTACCATGCCAAGGGGAATTGCGTTCCAATTAACATATCCGCCACCCATAACACCACTCATGGATTGTGGAACACCATCTACTAAAACCACATAGTGTCTGGAATCGTGACCACGCATTTTTACACTTAAATCTTCGTTGCCACCAGAATTAGGACGAGCTTGAATTTGCAACCCTGCAGTAGTGCGTAAAAGTTCTGGCACAGTTTTAGCAGCTCCGATATTTATTTGTTGTGCGTTGACAACAGTATCTACATCGCTTGACGCATAGATTACTACATCAGGGAGTGTGAATGTAGGAAGTTCATTTGCATTTACAGGCATTAATCCTAAAAAGATGGATGCCAAACTAAAAAAATATCTTTTCATGATTTATAAACCTCGCTACCAAAAATTTTTTCCAAACGCTTAACCAATGGGGGAATAAATGTGAATTGAGCAATAACTCCTGCTATACCAGTCATAAAGGTAGCTGCCACGTAGGTAAGTGGATGCAGGTGAATTCCAAGCATATCAGAAAATAGTAATAGAATAAACGCAGCACCAAGTCTACCAATGAACATTGCTATGGCGAGAGAAAGATATATATTATAACGTTTTTTATGATATAAGAGACCGGAAACAAGTCCGAACAAAGCAAGTTCTACAACCATCATGGGCAGTGAGGGGATAAGCGGAGGCATACCTGTCAGTAAGCTGCTAAGCACGGGAGTAAGAGCACCAATGATAAAACCAGGCATCCAACCCAGAAGCATACCGCCCATAAAAACAGGCAAGTGCATAGGCAAAAAGGTACGACCTCCCATGCCAAAGCTATGAAAGGCAAGGGGGAGCAGCAAACCACACGCTATGAACAATGAAGTTAAGATAAGTTTATTAGTACGCAAAAGGGTAACTCCTATTACAAACAATTTCGTTATTATGACAAGAAAATTATAACATTTTATTTTGTTGTAGACCAGTATTTGCCAATTTAGGCACTACACTACCAGATAGAGTAAGAAGCAAAATGAATTGTTATGTTATAATGAAGAAAAGTGATTTTCTAAGGAGCGCATCATGCAAGAATCCAAAACTTTAAATTATTATGATGAGAAAACCCAAGAGTTTATTGAATCCACAGTGAATGTCGATTTTCAAGAAACCCAAAATAAATTTCTGAAGCTATTAGCCCCTAAAGCACATATCCTTGATTTTGGTTGTGGTAGCGGCAGGGATACAAAATATTTTTTAGAGCAAGGCTTTCAAGTAACTGCTATTGATGGTTCTGCAGAGCTTTGCAAATTTGCCAGTGCTTTAACCGGAATAAAAGTGAAGCAAATGTTTTTCCAAGAGCTTTCTAAAATTGAAACCTACGATGGAATTTGGGCATGCTCTTCCATTTTGCACTTGCCTTATGCTGAATTGAAGGACGTGTTCCTAAAAATGGTAAAGGCTGTCAAAAATGGCGGTATTATCTACACTTCCTTTAAGTATGGCAGTTTTGAAGGCTACCGTAACGAAAGATATTTTACCGATATGGACGAAGCAAGGTTTGCAGAATTTATCAAAGACTTTCCCATAATTGACATTGAAGAATTATGGGTGACAGGCGACGTGCGTCCTGGTAGAAGTGCAGAAAAATGGTTGAACCTTATTTTGAGAAAGCATCTGTAAAAAATAGAAGCTTTTAAAGAAAAAAGTAATAGTTCACAATCAGTTCATTATTTTGCCCTTCTTATCTCACAGCTATATAGTATACTAAAGTCGTAGCAAGGAAGACCTGCTACAAACCCTTCCCATCAAATTCATCATAAACAGCTTTCCTAGAGAGACCGCTTGCGAACATCCCCTGCAAGCGGTTTTCTCTTTGTGAAAATCCTTATAAGCACCATTATGCTTTGTATAGCCTTCTGGTACTTCTAAGGATTTTTTGTTTATGAGAGTACAAGCGTGCAGGTATTTATGTTAGTTACATTGAAATAATAAATATAAAACAGTTTGTGCGTAAAAATTTGAAGGGGGTGGAAGAATGTTATTAGGTATTGACGTAGGTGGTACTTTTACTGACGCCGTAGTAATTAAAGATGAAGAGATTTTAGCGCAGGCAAAAGTTCCTACTACTCACGAAGATGTTTTGCAAGGTATTTTGGCGGCGTTGGATAAGGTGCTTTTGGCAGGAGTTGCTGAAAATTTAGAGCGTGTAGTAATTTCCAGTACCATCGTTACCAATGCGCTGACAGAAAATAAAATTGACCCTGTGTTCTTGGCAGTTATGACTGGTCCCGGTATGAATGTGAAGGGTAAGTTCCCTGTTGAACCTTACTATGTAAGTGGTTACGTTGACCATCGTGGTAAGATTACTGCGCAAATAGATTGGGCCAAGCATCGTGATTTGTTAAATTCTAAAGGTAGTGGTGTTTGTGCAGTAAGTGGTAAATTTGCAGTGCGTCAACCGCAAAATGAATATTTGCTGGAACATGAATTAAAGAAGTGCGGTTTTAAAAAAGTTTTCTTAGGCAGCGAGCTTAGTGGTGAATTGAACTTTGTTCGTCGTACTAATTCTGCTTATTTTGCAGCTGCTGTTTACAAAGTTTTTGATAAGTTCTGTCAAAAAGTGCAGCTTGCTTTGGCAAATAGAAGCATCACTGCTCCTGTTCATATATTGAAAGCAGATGGTGGAACTTTACCTTTGAACGTTGCTTTAGAACAACCTGTAGAAGCAGTATTCACTGGTCCTGCAGCTTCAGTCCTTGGCATCGAAGCTCTCGCTGCTCCCGAAGTAAACAGCATTTCTTTAGATGTTGGTGGCACCACTACAGACATTGCCTTTTGGGAAAATGGTTTGCCTTTGATGGCGAAGCGTGGTGCTAATATAAATGGTTATCCTACAGCAGTACGTGCTTTCCATATGCGTAGCATTGGTATTGGTGGCGATAGTAGGATTACAAAACTTGCTGATGGCAATTACCAAGTAGGTCCTGAACGTGAAGGTTCTGCTGTTGCCATCGGAGGTAACGTTGCAACTTTGAGTGATGCTTTGATTGTTGCCGGTTATGTTAGCTTTGGCGAGCCTGCAAAATCTTTCGAAGCTCTTGCAAAATTTGGTGGCGAGCCTGTAAGCGAAGCTCGTAAGATTGTAGCCAGTGCTGTGGCAGAAATTACTGCTACTATTGAAGATATGTTGGTGGAATGGGCGAAACAACCTGTTTACACCGTTGATGATGTAATTCGTGGCACAGAGTTCGAACCAGCCCAACTGATTGGCGTAGGCGGTGGCAGTCTTGGATTGGTAAAAGCAGTGGGCGAAGCTATGAGCTTGCCTGTAGAAATTCCCCAAGGTGCAATGGTGGCAAATGCCATTGGTGCAGCTTTGGCAAGACCTACTTTATCTGCAGGCTTACGTGCTGATACTACGGATGGTTACTACCTCATTCCTGAAAGTGGTAGACGAGAAAAATTGCCAAGTGGTTTTGGTAAGCAAGTTGCGGAAAAACTTTTGGCAGATTGGCTTCGTAAACAAACGGAAGATTGGCAATTGCCTAGCCAGGAAGTAGAACTGATTAGCTACGAACACTTCCGCACCATTCATAGTTATTATGATACTGGGGACATCATTAATATGAGGATGCAGCTTAAACCAGGTATCTTACATAAAATTAAAGGCAGGGAGGTAGAATTATGAAGAACACTCTCGGCTTAGTATTTTTTCCTGCTTTTGATTGGATGATTAGCCCGACTCATCCTGAAAGACAGGAACGTTTACTTTACACTCGTGACCAATTAGAGGAAGAAGGCTTATTCGATTGCGAAGAAATTAAAGAATATCGTCCTCGTTTGGCGCAAATAAATGATTTACAGCGTGCCCACATTGGCGTGCCGGGAATCGCAAGGCTAATTACTCCTGCTCACCTTGCTTCTGCTGGTGGTTGCCTTACTGCCGCTGACGCAGTTATGCGTAAGGAAGTTCAGCGTGCTTTCGCACTTGTGCGTCCTCCCGGACATCATGCTATGCGTGTTGTTCATGGCATTCGTGGATTTTGTACTGTAAATATTGAAGCAATAATGGTAGAATATTTAAGGAGCCGTTATGGTGTAAAACGTATCGCAGTTATTGATACGGACGTGCATCACGGCGATGGTTCCCAAGACGTGTTCTATCACGATCCTAATACATTGTATATTTCCTTCCATCAGGACGGACGTACTTTGTATCCGGGAACTGGTTTCCCAGAAGAAGCAGGTAGCCCCGGTGCATGGGGCACAAATATTAACTTGCCCTTACTGCCGGGAACTGGTGATGAAGGTTTGCACCGCTTGTACGATGGCTTGATTAGCCATATTTTGGAAGACTTTAAACCGGAGCTTATTATTAACTCTGCTGGTCAAGATAATCATTTTTCTGACCCCTTGGCTTCTATGGCGGTGACTGCTCAAGGCTATGCTCGCTTGGCAGATAAATTGAAGGCGGATATTGCAGTACTTGAAGGTGGTTATTCTGTAGAAAGTGCTTTGCCCTATGTTAACACTGGTATTATTTTGGCAATGGCAGGCATGGATTACAGTAAAGTGCTTGAACCTGATTTGAGCGAATTGCGTAAGCAAGATCCTCGTTGCAATAAAAGGGTTGACCAACTCATTGAGCAAGTAGGGGATTTGTACTTCAATCGTGAACGCACGAAGAAGGAACTGCTGCAAAAATGCAATGGCGTTTGGCAGCGCAAGAAACACATTTATTATGATGAAGAAGGTATCCGTGAACAACAGGTAGAAACTGTGCGTTACTGCAGTATTTGTAACGGTTACTTTACCATCCAAACTGCGGCAGAAGATACTCGCTTTGGTGACCAGAGTGCGTTTATCGTTTGCTTGCCGCGAGATATTTGCCCAAATTGTAAGCAACGTGCTTATGATGAGGCTTTGCGTGAAAAGAAAACTGGTCGTTGGCAATATGTTTTCGTTCAGCACATTGTGGATGGTTTCATCGAAACAATTTAGTGAGGTTTAAACAGTGATTAAAGAATTGGTTGTTGCTACCCAAAATTTGGGTAAGTTAGAAGAATTTAAAGTATTGATGAAAGATCTGCCCATTGAAATTAAATGTTTGGCAGATTATGACGCTGTAGAAGCACCGGAAGAAAATGGTCGTACCTTTGCTTCCAACGCTCGTTTTAAAGCAACTTATTATGCAAAAAAACTTGGTGTGCCCTGCATCGCAGATGACAGCGGTTTGGAAGTGCAAGCGCTTGACGGTGCTCCTGGTGTGCGCAGTGCTCGTTATGCTGGCGAAAAAGCAACTGACGAAGAAAACAACGAAAAGCTTTTGCACATTATGAAATTCCAAGTAAAACGTACTTGTCGTTTCCGTTGTGCTTTAGCTGTGGCTCTGCCCAATGGTAAGGTGCTTCACGAAGTGGATGGTATCTGCGAAGGCATGTTGCTTCATGCTCCTTTAGGCGATGGTGGCTTTGGTTATGACCCGCTTTTCTGGTCTACTGAGCTCCACAAAGGTATGGCAGAAGCAACTATGCAAGAAAAAAATAAAATTAGTCATCGTGGCAAAGCTATCCGCAAATTGGTAGCTCTTTGGGACAAAAAGAAATGAAAATTGGAATCATAGGTGATACCCACGGTAGTCAACAAGCTATTCGTAAAGCGCTACAGCTGTTACCGCCGGTGGAACTGCTTTTGCATACTGGTGATTACGCTCCTGATGCTAATCTTTTGGAAACGCTGACAGGTTTGCCGGTAATTAAAGTAAGTGGTAATTGCGATAGTTCGACCAGTGCGAACCCTGATGAGATTTTTGAGAAGGAAGGCTTTAATATTTGGCTGACCCACGGTCATAAATATTTTCATCACGGTGAGATTGGCGAACTGGCGTGGTGGGCGCATCGTTTAGAAACAAGCATTGTTGTCTACGGTCATACTCACGTTCCTATGGCCAAGTGGTACGGTGACGTACTCCTAATCAATCCGGGAAGCCCTGCTCGCCCTCGTGGTGGTAGTAAGCCTAGTTTTGCAGTACTCACTTTGAACGCAGGTGAAAAGCCTCAAGTAGAACATATTGAACTTCCGATGGAAGAACCTAAAATCTATTCTGCCTTTGCAAAATAAGGAAGAATTTATCTCGCAGAAAGACTGCTTCTGCGAGATTTTTTTATAAGTGATTGAAAATAATTTGCAACATTTTTAAATTTAATAAGCTAAAAACTTGCAAACATATATGAATTAAATTAAAATGGAAGTATCACTAAATATAAAATTTAGGAGGAATTTATATTATGACTTTACGTGATGAAGCTATCAAATTACATTTAGATAACAACGGTAAAATTAAAGTTGTTAGCAAAGTTCCCATTGAAACCCGCCATGACCTTTCTTTGGCATATACTCCTGGTGTTGCAGAACCCTGCAAAGACATTAAAGAAGATAAAAACCTTTCCTTTGAATATACTTGCCGTGGCAATATGATTGCTGTAGTTTCCGACGGTACTCGCGTACTTGGCTTGGGCGATATTGGCCCTGAAGCTGGTATTCCTGTAATGGAAGGTAAAGCAGCTCTCTTCAAAACCTTCGCGGACGTTGACGCTGTTCCCGTTTGCTTGGGTACTAAAGACCCGGAAGAAATCATCAAAACTGTTAAATACTTGGAACCCAACTATGCAGGTATTAACTTGGAAGATATTTCTTCTCCCAAATGCTATGACATTGAAGACCGTTTGAAAGAAATCTGCGATATCCCCGTATTCCATGATGACCAACATGGTACTGCAATCGCTTGTCTTTCTGCAGTAATGGGCGCACTCCGTTTCGTTAAAAAAGACTTCAAAACCGCTAAATTCGTAGTAAATGGTTGCGGTGCTGCAGGTAGTGCAATTGGTCGTTTGTTGGTAAACATGGGTGCAGAAAACGTAATCATGGTTGACCGTTGGGGCGCTCTCTATGAAGGCATCGACGTACAACTTGACCGCATCCAAACTTATCTTGCAACCGTAACCAATAAAGATAAAGTTCAAGGTACTTTGGCTGACGTTGCTAAAGGTGCTGACGTTTTGATTGGTGTATCTGCTCCTGGCGTATTCACCAAAGAAATTATGCAAAGCATGGCAAAAGATTCCGTTGTATTCGCACTTGCTAACCCCGTACCCGAAACTACTTATGACGATGCTAAAGAAGCTGGCGTAGCAGTAGCTGGTACTGGCCGTAGTGATAGACCGAACCAAGTTAACAACGTAACTGTATTCCCCGGCGTATTCCGTGGCGCAATCGATGTTCGTGCTCGCGCAATCACCGAAGATATGAAAGTTGCTGCTGTATGGGCAATCGTTGACTTGATTGATGAAAAAGACCTGCGTGAAGACTATGTTGTTCCCGATGCTTTCGATCCGCGTGTAGCTCCTGCTGTAGCTGCTGCTGTAGCTAAAGTTGCTATCGAAAAAGGTTTGGCACGCAAAGTTGTTGACCCTGAAGTTGTAAAAGAAAATACCATGAAACGTGTTGGCCGCTAAGGAGGCAACTATGAGAGAAATTAATGTTAGTGAAGTAACTGCTGTAGTTAGCAAGCTTTGCAAAGATTCCTGCTACTATTTGCCGGAAGAACTGCTTGCTAAATTGAAAGCTTCCATCGACACTGAAGAATCTCCCCTCGGCAAAGAAATTTTAACCACCATCGTAGAAAACGCTGAACTTGCAAAACGCAAAGATGTACCTATCTGCCAAGACACCGGTTTAACCGTTGTATTTATGGATATTGGTCAAGACGTGCACTTTGTTGGTGGCGATTTGTACAGCGCAATTCACGCTGGTGTAGCAGATGGCTATGTAAATGGTTACCTGCGTAAATCTTCCGTTGATGATCCTCTGTTCATCCGCAAAAACACCAACGACAATACTCCTGCAATCATTCACACCACTATTGTACCGGGCGACAAAGTAAAAGTTACTGTATCTCCCAAAGGTTGTGGTAGTGAAAACATGGGCGCATTGAAAATGTTGAAACCTGCTGATGGCGTTGAAGGCGTTATCAAATTTGTAGTAGACACCGTGCGTAGTGCAGGCCCCAACCCTTGTCCGCCTGTAACTGTAGGCGTAGGCATTGGCGGCAATATGGAAAAAGCTGCGCTCCTCGCAAAATATTCCTTGAGCCGTAAAGTTGGCGAACACAATCCCAATCCTCAATATGCTGAACTGGAAAAGAAACTTCTCGAACTGGTTAACAAAACAGGCGTAGGTCCTTCCGGTTTGGGTGGCAGCACCACTGCTGTTGCAGTTAATATTGAATATGCACCTACTCACATCGGCGGTATGCCCGTTGCTGTAAACTTAAACTGCCACGCTGCACGTCGTGCAGAAGCTGAAATATAAGGAGGGCATTATGAGCGAAGCTATCATTAAATACATCAAAGCTCCTCTGAGCGCAGAAACTGTTAAAGAACTGCGTGCAGGTGATGTGGTTCGTATTAGCGGCTACATCTACACCGCTCGTGACGCTGCTCACAAACGCTTGACTGAAGCATTGGCTCGTGGCGAAGAACTGCCCTTGGATTTGAAAGACAATGTAATTTATTATGTTGGTCCTTCTCCCACTAAACCGGGTGAAGTTGTTGGCAGTGCAGGTCCTACTACCAGTGGTCGTATGGATAAATACACTCCTACCATGATTCAACAAGGTATGCGTGGTATGATTGGCAAAGGTTTGCGTAGCCAAGAAGTTATTGACGCTTGCAAAGAATACGGCGCAGTTTATTTTGCTGCTGTTGGCGGCGCTGCTGCTGTAATCGCTCAATCCATTAAAGGCGAAGAAATGATTGCATACGAAGACCTCGGTCCTGAAGCAATCCGTCGCTATGAAGTAGAAGATTTCCCTGCAATCGTAGTTATCGATGCAGAAGGTAATGACTTCTACAAAGTGGGCATTGCAAAATATAGCAAAGAGTAATAAAGTTTACAAAAAGGCGGAACGGAATGTAACTGTTCCGCTTTTTTTATAAATTTTATTGACAAAATAGTACTAATAAGTTAATATAAGTCTCAATTACAGACACACTCTTATCAAGAGTGACTGAGGGAACAGGCCCTATGACGTCCGGCAACCAGGCTTTGGCTATGGTGCTACATCCTGCAAGATTATCTTGAAAGATGAGAGGAAAGCACGTACGCTCTTTCCTCGGAAGGAGTTTTTTTGTTGCAGAATACTCTTAGAGCTGTGTTAAAGAAAAGGAGTGCATATTATGAAAAAATTATTAATCGCTGCATTGGCATTGTTGAGCATCGCTATGGTAGCAGTTGGTTGCGGTGGCGACAAAAAAGCAGATAAAGTTGCTGCTTTGAAAGTTGGTGCTACCCCGGTACCCCATGCTGAAATTTTGAACTTCATTAAACCCAACCTTGAAAAACAAGGCGTTAAAATGGAAGTTATCGAATTCAGTGACTATGTAAAACCTAATCTGTCCTTGAACGACAAAGAAATCGACGCTAACTTCTTCCAACATGATCCGTATCTGGCAATCTTCGTAAATGACCGCAAATTGCCGTTGGCTTCCGCTGGTAAAGTTCACATCGAACCTATGGGCGTTTACTCCAAAAACATTAAAGATATCAAAGCTATTCCTGATGGCGCAAAAATTGCTATTCCCAATGACCCCTCCAATGGTGGCCGTGCATTGGCAATCCTCGAAAGCGCTAAACTCTTTACCCTCAAAAAAGGTGTAGGCGTTAACGCAACCGTTGCTGATATCGTTGATAATCCGAAAAAATTGCAAGTTATCGAAATCGAAGCTGCTCTGCTTCCGCGTTCCATGGACGATACCGACCTTTCCGTAATCAATTCTAACTTCGCTATGGAAGCTAAATTGAACCCGACTAAAGACGCTATCTTCCAAGAACCTAAAGAATCCCCGTATGCTAACATCGTTGCTATCCGTCAAGGCGACGAAAAACGTCCGGAAATTCAAAAGCTCATGAAAGCTTTGCAGTCTCCCGAAGTTAAAAAATTCATCGAAGACAAATATCAAGGTGCTGTAGTTCCGGCTTTCTAATTCAATTGGACATTCTGAGAGTGATATAAAAAAGACCGATTGGCTTTTGCCAATCGGTCTTTTTGTGTGCTTAACAGAAGCATCTTTTTAAATTTTGGTTAATCTTCGCCTAAAATTTCTTTATTATCTTCTCCAAGACGAGGTGCGCGTTTGGAAAGCTGAGCCGGAGTTTTACTAAGTTTCATAGCAAAACCAATTTGTTTGTATTCGCCAAGTTCTTCGTCGTTTACGGTAAGTACCATTTCATTGGCTTTGGTTTGTTCTGCATCGCAAGCTTCTGCAAAATTGAGGATGGGCGTTACGCAAGTGTCTTTGCCTTTTAAATAAGTTTCCCATTCTGCCATGGTACGCTTCTCAAATTCAAGAGTAAGCTGTTCTTTAAGGTAGGGATGATTTTCTTCGCAGTCTATCAAATCAATAAGGTCAGTTCGTTCAAGGGCATTGCATAAATTTGTCCAGAACTTCTTTTCTAAACAGCCAACGGAAACATAACGGCTGTCTTTGGTTTTGTAGATATTATAGTTTGCGTACATACCTGTCAGCCAGTTATTACCACGTTCTGCAACAAAGCCACTACCAAAATAGAGACTAGCAGCACCGGGCATTAAGGTCATTGCCACGTTGTAAAGGTTAATATCTATTTCTTGACCTTGTCCTGTCATTTGAGCGTGACGCAGTGCAATCAAAATGCTCATTCCTGCAGCCATGGAAGCGTTCATATCTGCCATGAGTACTCCGGGAATAGCAGGCTTACCTCCTGCTTCACCACTCATGTTCGTAATACCAGCAAGGCTTACATAACCGATATCGTGGTCAGCTTGTTTAGCAAGGGGACCGTTTTTGCCGTAACCAGTTAAAGCGCAGTAAATAATCTTAGGATTCATCTTGCTTACAGTTTCGTAATCAATACCAAGTTTTTTGAGTACACCGGGGCGATAGCTTTCTACTACAACATCAGCGGTCTTTGCTAGTTTAAGAAAAGCTTCTCTGCCAGCATCAGTCTTCAAATCGATAACAACACTTTTTTTATTACGGTTCAGCTGTAAATGCCAGTAACCAAAATCTTTCAAAAAAGGCGGAAAAGAACGAGCATAGTCGCCACGACCGGGTTCTTCTATTTTAATAACCTCTGCACCAAAATCTGCTAAGAGCATTGTGCAGTAAGGACCGGGTAAAAGTCGGGACAAATCTAAAATTCTGATACCTTCCAATGCTTGCATACTAACACTTCCTTTTATATCTAATCCTCTTACTTATCTTCTGCCATTAAAATAGGAAGACCGTCCTTCAACGCGTCGATGACTACTGCAGGATTAAGGTCCAAGCGTTTAGCAATGTGGACTGCGATACTTGCGGCTGCGTGCATTAATTCGCTGTCGTTAATGTCGTTGAAAGAGAACATCGCTCTGTGGTCGTGGTCGATGAAGTAAGCGAAGGAACCACGTACTCCGTTGTTCTTGCACAATTCTTTAAACTCGTTTTGTAATTTGTCAGCGTCTTGTATCATAATTAAATACCTTCTTTCTAATTTTATTGCTTGTTATATTTAAGAAATGTTTTACATTCTACTGCCGTTGGTTAAATATACATATTCTGCTTTCGCTTCGTCAGCAGCGTCTTGGGTGATGAAGCCGTGTTTGGCCATGGCGTTGAGCACTAACATTTGGCGTTGCTTACATTCAATGGGATGTTCCAAAGGATTAAGTGCAGAAGGTGCGTAGGGGAGAGCTGCAAGCACTGCAGCTTCTTCTAAAGTTAATCTGCTAACGTGTTTGCCAAAGTACGCTTTACTTGCTTGGTGAATACCTGTTGCGCCTGCCCCGAAGTAGGTAGTGTTCAAATACATTTCCAGAATTTCATCTTTACTGTATTTATCTTCCAACACTACGGAAAGGATTGCTTCCTCAATTTTGCGTTCCATGGTTTGTTCGTGGGTGAGGAAGGTGTTTTTGACGAATTGTTGGGTCAGAGTGCTACCACCTTGCGCAACTTCACCTTCGCTAACATTGGCAAGGATAGCACGCAAAATACTAGTGGGGGAAATGCCATCGTGTTCATAAAATTTATGGTCTTCAATGGCGATGAGGGCGTTTTGCATATTTTTAGGAATATCCGCTAATTTTACCCAATTGGCATCTTCACGCAGAGGGTTGATTACTTCTTCCATATTGAGAGCGAGGAAGAATTTTTGTACAGGAGCAGGCCATTCTTCTTGAGGAGGGAGGATGGCAAGAACGATGCTTTTCATCAGCGCTTTGCTTTCTTCGTCCTCTTTAGGCAGCTTATCTTGTTGTTCAATACGAACAGGCTCTTTTGGTGGAGCTGTTTTGTTTTCTTGAGTATCTTTATCAGTGAAGGCTTGCATACCAAAAAAGAGGAATGCTATTAAAAAAATTGTCTTCATCATAGCTGAGTACCTCGCATAAATTTTACTATGTTTTAATTTTAACAAGAAAGTGTCAACTTGGCAAAAAATACTATGAAAAAGAACGATGAAGTAGTAAAATATAGATAATAAAATGGATTATTGTTTTCCAAAATTTTTATGATTATTTTGTGCAAGGTCTTGAAATTTTATACGCGAGGGTTGTATAATTACAAATCATAAGATTTTTAAGGAGGTTAGATATGAAAGCGAGTGTTATTGGTGCTACCGGTTTTGCCGGAGCGGAACTGTTGCGATTGCTGGAAGGTCATCCTGAAGTTGAGATAGCTTGCATTACTTCTGAAAGCAGTACTGGCGAAGCTATTACTAATATGTATCCTCATTTGGCAGGAAGAATTGAAAAAAATCTTACCTCCATGCAAGACATTGATGATATTGCAGCTAAGAGCGATGTGATTTTTATTGCTCTGCCTCATGGTCACGCCATGAAGATTGGTAAGCATTTACAAAATAGTGATGTAAAGATTATCGATTTAGGCGGCGACTATAGATTTAAGGATCATAAAGTTTTTGAAGAATGGTACGGTGTGGAACATCTTGACCCGGAAGCAAAAGCTGTGTACGGTTTGACTGAACTGTATCGTGACCAAGTAAAAGGTGCAAAACTTTTGGCTAACCCTGGCTGCTATACAACTTGCAGTATTTTGGCACTGGTTCCTTTGCTGAAAGCTGGTCTTATTGAAACTAAAGGCATCATTGTTGATGCTAAAAGTGGTACTACCGGTGCAGGTAGAAGTTTGAAACTTGGTAGCTTGTATTGCAGTGTTAACGAAAACTTCAAAGCTTATGGTGTAGCTAACCATCGTCATACTCCGGAAATTGAACAAGCTTATAGTGAGTTTGCCGGTGAAGATGTAGTAATTCAATTTACTCCGCATCTGTTGCCAGTAGATAGAGGGATTTTGGCAACCTGTTATGCTAACTTAAAAAAAGGCGTAACTGATGCTCAAGTGGCAGAAGCTTTTGAAGCTATGTATGCTGATGAATATTTTATCCGCTTGCGTGGCAAAGGTGCTTGCCCTGAAATTAAAAACGTGCGTGCTTCCAACTATGTTGATTTAGGTTGGCAAATTGATAAACGCACTGGTCGTATTATCGTAATGAGTGCGATTGATAATCTCGTTAAAGGCGCTGCTGGTCAAGCAGTTCAAAATATGAATGTAATGTTTGGATTTGAGGAAAACTTAGGTTTAACTCAAATGCCTATTTATCCTTAAGAAAAGAGATGAATTAATATGAAGAAAATCGACGGTTGGGTTACAGCACCCCAAGGCTTTCTCGCTGCTGGCGTGAAAGCAGGCATCAAAGCAAGCGGTAACCATGACGTAGCTGTAATTTACAGCACCGTTCCCGCAGCTTGCGGTGCAGTGTTTACTCAAAATAAAATGTGTGCTGCTCCCGTACTTGTAAGCCGTGAAGTAAATAAACAACCGTATGCTCAAGCTATTTTGGTAAATAGCGGTTGTGCAAATGCTTGCACTGGTGCTCAAGGTTTGGAAGATGCAAAGAAAATGCAAGCCCACGGTGCAGAAATGCTCGGTATTAAACCGGAACACGCCTTTGTTTGTTCCACTGGTGTAATCGGTCACTTCCTGCCTATGGATAAATTGATGATTGGTATTGCTGATGCAGTTGATGCAATGGATGAAGCTGAAGGCGAAAGCTGCGCAATGGCAATTCAAACTACAGATACCTTCATTAAAAAAGCAGCTTATGAAACTGAAATTGACGGTAAGGTTGTGAAGATTGCAGGCATTGCTAAAGGTGCAGGCATGATTCATCCCAATATGGCAACAATGCTTACCTTCATTACTACTGACTGTGCTATCGCTCCCGACGTTTTGAAGCGAGCTGTTAAAGCTGCGGCTGATAAATCTTTCAATATGGTAGTTGTTGATGGCGATACCAGTACCAATGACTCCATGATTGTTCTTGCCAATGGTTTAGCAGAAAATGAAATCATTTTCTCCGAAGAACACCCTGACTATCCTGCATTCTTTGAAATGTTGGTAGCTTGTGCTACTGATTTGGCAAAATTGATTGCTCACGATGGCGAAGGCGCAACTAAATTCTTGGAAGTAAATGTAGTAGGTGCTGCTACTTGGGAAGATGCTAAGACTGCTGCCATGGCAATTGCTAAATCTCCTTTGGTAAAAACTGCTTTCTTCGGTGAAGACCCCAACTGGGGACGCATCGTTTGTGCAGCTGGCTACAGCGGTGCAGAGATGGTTGCAGAAAAAGTCAATCTGGAAATTGGCGGTGTGCGTTTAGTAGAAAACGGTATGAACTGCAATGTTCCCGGTGAAAAGCTTGCTCCCATTATGGCAGAGCACGATATTTCCATGACCATCGACTTGGCTGCAGGTGAAGAAAAGGCAACCGTTTGGACCTGCGACTTTAGTTATGAATACGTAAAAATTAATGGTGAATACCACACCTAATAATTATACAAATTTTATACATAAAAGATTTTAGGAGGAATTAGTTATGATTATTAACGATACTCAAGTACAAACCTTAATTGAAGCTCTCCCGTATCTGCGTGATTTTAAAGATAAAACCATCGTTGTAAAATACGGCGGCAATGCAATGCTCAATGACCAAATTAAAAATAAAGTTCTTCAAGACGTCGTGTTCTTGCAATGCGCAGGTATGCGCCCTGTTGTAGTTCATGGCGGCGGCCCGGAAATTACTGCAATGCTCTTGCAAGCTGGCAAAAAAAGCGAATTCGTTAGCGGTTTGCGCGTAACTGACGCAGAATCCGTTGGTATCGCAGAAATGGCACTGGTTGGTAAAATTAACACTGACCTGGTAGCTCGTCTGAACACTTTGGGCGGTCGTGCTGTTGGTTTGAACGGTAAAGACGCTAACTTGGTACAAGCTAAAAAACATTTGGCTGACGTTTATGAAAACGGCGAAGTTAACTTGGTAGATATCGGTTATGTTGGCAATGTTGAACATGTTAACACCGAATTGATTGAAGTATTATTGGCAAACGGCTTTATCCCTGTAATTGCTCCCACCGGCGTTGGCACCAGCGGTGAAACCTACAACATCAATGCTGACAGTGTAGCAGGCGAAATCGCAGGCGCATTGAAAGCTGAAAAACTTTTGGTATTGACTGACGTTCGTGGTATCTACTCTGATTATCGCGATGAAAACAGCTTTATTTCCACTCTTACCTTCGAAAAAGCACAAGAACTCATCATCCGTGGCAAAATTGATGGCGGTATGATTCCGAAAGTTCGCGCTTGCATCACTGCTCTTTCCGGTGGTGCAAAGAAAACCCACATCATCGATGGTCGTGCTGAACACACTATCTTGATGGAAATTTTCAGTGATAAAGGTGTTGGTACCGAAGTAGTTAAAGAATTGAGATAATTCTTTAACCTTTTGGAGGTTTAGGTAATGGATTACAAAACAGTAATTGAAGAAACAGAGAAATATTACTTGCCTGTATTTGGCAGATATCCTCTGGTGATTGACCATGGCAAAGGTTGTAAATTATATACTGCTGATGGTGAAGAATATATTGATTTCTTAGCAGGCATTGCTGTTAATGCTTTAGGTCACAGTCATCCTGTACTGGTAAAAGCTATTGCTGACCAAGCTGCTAAAGTAATGCATTGCTCCAATTTGTACTATACTGAAATTCAAGCAAAAGCTATCCGCACTATTGCAGAAGTAAGTGGTTTCGACAGAATCTTCCTTGCTAACAGTGGTGCAGAAGCAAACGAAGGTGCTTTGAAGTTGGCTCGTAAATACGGCAAGCTGAAAGCTCCTAATAAATTCCGTATTATTACTGCGGTACATTCCTTCCACGGACGTACCTTGCTGACCGTAACTGCAACTGGTCAAACTAAATATCAAGTTGGTTATGAACCGTTGCCCGGTGGTTTCGACTATGTGGAATACGGCAATGTTGCTGAACTGGAAGCAAAAATGGGTGATGATGTGTGCGCAGTTCTCTTGGAACCTATCCAAGGTGAAGGTGGCGTACATGTTCCCACTGATGAATATTTACAAGAAGTACGTGCTTTGTGTGATAAGCACGATGCTCTCTTAATCTTTGACGAAATTCAGTCTGGTGTAGGACGTAGCGGTAAATGGTTCGCATACATGCATAGCGGTGTAAAACCTGACGTGCTTACTTTTGCTAAGGGCGTTGGCGGCGGTTTCCCCTTGGGTGGCTTTGCTGTTGAGGAACGTTTGGCAAGAGTGTTCCAACCTGGTGACCACGGTAGTACTTTTGGTGGCAATCCTTTAGCTTGTGCTGCTGCTCACGCTTGCTTAACCGCTATTCGTGCAGAAAATTTAGTAGATAAAGCTGCTGTTCAAGGTGTTTACTTTAAAGAACAACTGGATGCATTAGCTGCAAAATATCCTGATAAGGTAAAAGAAGTTCGCGGTCGTGGTTTGATTCTGGGGATGGAACTTGTTAAAGAAGGCAAACCCGTCGTGGAAAGCTGCTTGAAAGAGCACGTAATCGTTAACTGCACTGCAGGTAATGTAATTCGTTTGGTACCGCCTTTGATTGTTACTAAAGAAGAAATCGATAAGGTAGTACAAGCTCTTGATAAAGCGTTGGCTGAATTTTAGGAGGGGAATTTTTAAATGGCGTTAAAACATAAAGATTTGATTTCCATCCACGATTTGGAAATCGGTGAAGTTGCGTTAATCTTAGACGTAGCTGCGAAACTGAAACGTAAACAGAAAAAAGGTGAGCCTCATCAATACTTAAAAGGAAAGTCTTTGGCAATGCTTTTCTCTAAAGCCTCTACTCGCACTAGAACTTCTTTCGAAGTTGGTTTCTACCAATTGGGTGGTCATCCCATTTATTTAAGTGATGATGCTTCTCAAATTGGTCGTGGCGAACCTGTTAAAGATACTGCTCGCGTATTGTCTCGTTTTGTTGACGGTATTATGATTCGTACTTTCTCTCATGAATCTGTAATTGAACTGGCTAAATATGCAAGCATTCCGGTAATCAACGGTTTGACTGACTTGCTTCATCCTTGCCAAGCTTTGACCGATATCTTCACCATCCAAGAAAAAATGAAAGTTCTTAAAGGTCGTAAGATGGTTTATGTAGGCGATGGTAACAATATGGCACATTCTTTAATGTATGCTTGTGCTAAAGTTGGTATGAACATGGTTTGTGCTTGCCCTAAAGGTTACCAACCTGATCCGCATGTTCTGGCTGAAGCTCAAGAAGATGCTGCACATGCAGGTTGCACTATTACCGTTGAAGAAGATGTAATGAAAGCAGTTAAAGGTGCAGACGTTCTTTACACCGATACTTGGGCAAGTATGGGTCAAGAAGAAGAACACGACGCTCGTAAAAAAATCTTCGCTCCTTATCAAATCAACGCAGAACTTTTGGCAGCAGCAAGACCGGAAGCAATTGTTATGCACTGCTTGCCTGCATATCGTGGTGAAGAAATCACTGATGATGTAATCGAAGGACCTCAATCCGTTGTATTTGATCAAGCTGAAAACCGCTTGCATGTTCAAAAAGCAATCATGGCTCTCTTGATGAGTGACGAAGTTCTGTAATAGCTTTGTATACATACAAAAAGCACTGGACAATAAAAAAAATAGTGCTATAATTAATGCTATAATATTCATTAATATTGTAATATTATTCATCGTTGCGAATAGGGATGAATAAATTATAGGAGGCTTTTATAATGAAAAAAGAAGATATTAAAAAAGTTGTATTGGCTTACTCCGGTGGCCTTGACACTTCCGTAATTATTCCTTGGTTGAAAGACAACTACAACAACTGCGAAGTTATTGCTGTTTGTGCTGACCTTGGCCAAGGCGACGAACTTGACCCGGTTTATGACAAAGCTCTGAACACCGGTGCAAGCAAATGCTTCATCCTCGACCTCAAAGAAGAATTCATCACTGACTATGTATGGCCCACTGTTAAAGCTGGCGCTGTTTATGAAAAGAAATATTTGCTCGGCACTTCCTTCGCTCGTCCGTTGATTGCTAAAAAATTGGTAGAAATCGCTATCGCTGAAGGCGCTGACGCTATTGCTCACGGTGCTACCGGTAAAGGCAACGACCAAGTTCGTTTCGAACTTTCCTGCAAAGCTTTGGCTCCCCAATTGGCAATCATTGCTCCTTGGCGTGAATGGAACTTCCGTTCTCGTGAAGACGAAATCGAATATGCAGAAGCTCACAACATTCCTATCCCTGTATCTAAAGAACATGACTATTCCATGGACCGCAACATCTGGCACTTGAGCCATGAAGGTTCCGACCTTGAAGATCCCTGGAATGCTCCGAAAGATGAACTCTTCATCGTAACCAACACTCCGGAAAAAGCTCCTGACAAACCGGAATACATCGAAGTTGAATACGAAGAAGGCGTTCCCGTTGCAGTAAACGGCGAAAAACTCGCTCCGCTTGCACTCGTTGAAAAACTCAACGAAATCGGTATCCGCAATGCTATCGGTATCACTGATATGGTTGAAGACCGTCTCGTTGGTATGAAATCCCGCGGCGTTTATGAAAATCCCGCAGGCGCAATCATCTACTTCGGTCACAACGATTTGGAAAACCTCTGCCTTGATCGTGCAACCCAATCCTTCAAACAACAAGTTTCCATCCGTTACTCTGAATTGGTATACGATGGCATGTGGTTCAGCCCGTTGCGTGAAGCATTGGACGGTTTCGTAAACGAAACTCAAAAAACCGTTACCGGTACTGTTCGTATGAAACTTTACAAAGGCAACATCTACAGTGCAGGTGTTAAATCCCCGTACTCCCTGTACAGCCAAGAATATGTAACCTTCGGCGAAGACGAAGTTTACAACCAAGCAGACGCAACTGGTTTCATCAACCTCTTCGGCTTGCCGCTGAAAGTTCGCGCTCTGATGAAACAAGGTGTACTGAAATAATGGCTAAGCTCTGGGGCGGTCGTTTCAGTAAAAATACTAACGAATTAGTGGACGCATTTAATGCGTCCATTGATTTTGATAAACGTTTATATCATGAAGATATCCGCGGCAGCATTGCTCACGCTAATATGTTGGCAAAATGCGGCATCATTCCGGCAGAAGACGGGGAAAAAATTGTTGCTGGTTTGAAAGATATCCTCGCAGATATTGAAGCAGGTAACTTTAGCTTTGAAGTTGCTCTGGAAGATATCCATATGAACGTTGAAGCACGTTTGACTGAACGTATTGGTCAAGCAGGTGCTCGCTTGCATACCGCGCGTAGCCGTAATGACCAAGTTGCGCTTGATATGCATATGTATATGAAACGTGAAGTAGCAGAAATTGCTGAGCTTTTGATTAACTTTGAAAAAGCTCTCTTAACTGTTGCTAAAAAACATGATAAAACTTTGATGCCCGGTTACACTCATCTTCAAAGAGCGCAACCGATTACCTTTGCTCATCATCTGCTTGCATACTTCAATATGCTGCAACGTGACTTCCGTCGTCTCTTAGGCGTTTGGGAAGGTGCGGACATGATGCCTTTGGGCGCAGGTGCTATTGCTGGTACTACTTTCCCCATTGACCGTCACGATGTGGCAGCTCAATTGAATTTTGGTAAAGTGTACTGCAACAGTATGGACGCTGTAAGCGATAGGGACTATGTAATTGAATTCTTGTCCTTTGCTTCCATGCTTATGATGCATATGAGCCGTTTAAGTGAAGAAATCTGCTTGTGGAGCAGTACCGAATTTGGCTTTATCGAATTGGACGACGCTTTTGCAACTGGTTCTTCCATGATGCCGCAAAAGAAAAATCCTGATATCGCTGAATTAGTACGTGGCAAAACCGGTCGCGTGTATGGTCACTTGCAAGCAATGCTAGTAACTGCAAAAGGCTTGCCTTTGACTTACAATAAAGACTTGCAAGAAGATAAAGAAGGCTTCTTTGATGCAGTGGACACCATTAAATTTAGCTTGGCAGTTTACTGCGATATGATTCTCACCATGACTGTGAATGTTGATAAAATGCAACAAGCAGTTAGCAAAGATTTCTCCAACGCTACTGACTTGGCAGACTATCTTGTTCGCAAAGGCTTGCCCTTCCGTCAAGCTCACGAAGTTGTTGGCAAATGCGTAGCTTACGCAATTTTGAACGACAAATTCTTGCCGGAAATCACTTTGGAAGAATACAAAGGCTTCAGCGATCTTTTCAAAGAAGATTTGCTTGTTGCTTTGGAACCTTACAATTGCGTAGCTGCTCGTAAATCTTACGGCGGTCCTGCTTTCACCGAAAACGAAAAACAATTTGCTATTGGTGACGAAGTGATTGCTGCTCAAGAAAAAACTTTAGCAGAACTGCAAGCAAAATTATAAAAAATGTTAAAAAACCACATTTATTCTGTAATAGAGTAAATGTGGTTTTATTTTTTGTGTTATAATAAATTGAATAAATATTTTTTGATGTAAGTAGGTGAAGGTTTTGCTTATTCAGGTACAAGGACTTTTATCAACCTTGGGTATTTTGGACATCGTGGATATTCTCTTGGTTGCCTATTTTTTATATACTCTCTACCAAATGTTGATTAACACAAGAGCGGCTACTCTCTTAAAAGGTTTGCTCATTTTGTTAGTCATTATGATGACTAGTAGGTGGATGAACCTGCACGTAATCAGCTGGCTGATGGAAAAAAGTATGACCGTTATCTTGGTCGCTTTGCCTGTAGTTTTCCAACCGGAATTACGTCGCGCTCTTGAACAAATTGGTCGCGGTAAATGGTTCCACAAAGGTGGTAGCAGTGAACTGGACGAAGCTGAATTTGATAGTTTGCTGCGTGCTGTGAGCGGTGCTACTACTGCCATGAGTCGTCGTAAAGTTGGTGCGTTGATGGTATTTGAACGCAACACCGGCTTGGAAGAATGTATCGAAACTGGTATTGCCATTGACGGTCTTTTAAGCGAAGGTTTGTTGTTGAACATTTTTGAAAAAGATACTCCCTTACACGATGGGGCAGTAATCATTCGTGGTAAACGCATTGTGGCGGCAAGCTGCCTTTTGCCCTTGACTGAGAATCGCAATTTGAGTCAAGAGTTAGGTACTCGTCATAGAGCTGGTATTGGTGTGTCTGAACAATCTGACGCTGTAGTAATCATTGTCAGTGAAGAAACAGGTACTGTTTCCATCGCTCGTAATGGTGAATTGATGCGTTACCTGCACGCTGATGATGTTAGAGAAATTTTGCGTAGTGCTTTGTTTGAACAAGGTAAAAATGTAAAAGAAACTTTTGTAGAAAAGATTAAAACTATGCGAGGAGAGAAAAAATGAATTTTCTCGAAGATTTGTTTAAAAAAGATAATTTGCTGGCACGGATTATTTCTCTCGTAGTAGCTTGCTTTTTGTGGGCTTACGTGATGATGGAGCAAAATCCTGTAATTGAGCGTTATTATGAAGTGCCTTTGGTGCAAAAGAACATCGCCCAAAATATGGAAGTCTTTAATGCACCGGAAACTGTTACCGTTCAAGTACGTGCTTCCCGTTTACTTTTAGATGATAATGCTGGTAAAACCATTAATGCTTATGTGGATTTGAAAGGTATTTCTGAAGGTCAGCAAAAGCTGCATGTTCACGCTACCTTTACCAAAGGTGAAGTAGTAAATATTTTGCCTAAAGATGCAAGTGTTTTTGTAGATCATACTGTAGAAAAAACTGTACCTGTCGTTACTAGTGTTGTAGATAATTATGATGAAGATATAACCGTAGACAGTAATGGCATTACTCCCAGTGAAGCTGTAGTACGTGGTGCTTCCAGTAGGTTGAGCAAAATTAGTAAAGTAACTGCTCCCGTTAGCATTAAAGATCAAAGGGGTAACTTCCAAGCTGAAAGTGTTTTAGTGCCTTTAGATGATAATGGCAAGTTGGTAAGTGATGTGCATATTATCCCTGACAAAGCAACTGTGGATGCAGTAATAGTTCGCAAAATGGTTTCTGCTGAATTACCTGTGCGCATTGTTATTAATGGTGAATTGCCCGAAGGCTTACATATTGCTCAAATGCAAGTGCTTCCGGAAAAGGTACGCGTAACTGCGCCTCCTTCCGTGTTGAAAAATTTGAAGGAAATAAATACTAAACCCATTGATATTACCGTTTTAACTGGTAGTATGGCAATTAATACAGGAATGGAATTCCCTGACAAAGTTATTCCTGCTGTTAACGAAGTGCAAGTACGTTTTTCTGTAGAAAGGCAATAATTGATGAAACTGAAGATAAATAATGTGCGCGTTTCTTTGCTCCACGATACACCTTTAGAAAAGGCTGTCTGCAAAAAGCTTGGTGTACCCAAGGATTGTTTGGGAGAGCTTAAAATAGTTCGTAAAGCAGTTGATGCGCGTAAAAAAGATAATGTCTGCCTAAACTACCATGTTTTAGCAGATGTGGATGTAAATAATAAATTTGCCAAGAAGATTTTGGCAGATAAGGATATTAGTCAGTATAAAGAAGAACCTGCTACGCCCGTAGAGTTTGGCAATATGCCTATGAGTGCTCCGCCCGTGGTTATTGGCGCTGGCCCTGCAGGTCTTTTGGCGGCGTTGGAGCTTGCTAAGTATGGCTACAAGCCTTTGCTTTTAGAACGTGGTAAGCCTGTAGCTCAAAGGGTAGAGGATGTGCAACGCTTCTGGAAAACTGGTGCGTTTAACCCTGCTTCCAATGTGCAGTTTGGTGAAGGCGGTGCAGGTACTTTCTCCGATGGTAAACTGACAACTCGCGTTAATGACCCTGTAATGAAGGATATTTTAGAAACCTTCGTTGCAGCTGGTGCTCCGGAAAATATTTTGTGGGAACATAAGCCTCACGTTGGTACTGATAAGCTTCGTGCTATGGTAACTGGCATCAGTAAACAGATTCTTGCTTACGGTGGGCAAATTATGTATGAAGCTCACGTTACCGATTTTATTATCAATAATAATGCTGTAACTGGCGTAGTACTTGCTAATGGCGAAAAGCTTGCTGCAGGTGCAGTAGTTTTAGCCTGCGGACATAGTGCTCGCGATACTTATAAAATGCTTGCGGCGAAAGGTATTGGTATTACCAGTAAACCTTTTGCTATTGGCGTGCGTATTGAGCATCCCCAAGAATTAATTGATAGAGCTCAATATGGTACTTTTGCTGGACATAAGCTGCTTGGCGCGGCGGATTATGCTCTCGTTTATCATACTCCTGATAAAACTAGAACTGCGTATTCTTTCTGCATGTGCCCTGGTGGTTTGGTAGTTGCTGCTGCTTCCGAAAGTGGGGGCGTAGTAGTAAACGGCATGAGTATGTATAACCGTGATAGCGGTGTAGCTAACAGTGCTTTAGTTGTGAATGTAAGTGCTGAAGATTTTGGCAATGCTCCTTTAGATGGCGTTGAGTTCCAACGCAAATATGAGCAGTTGGCTTATGCAGCAGGTGGCAGTAATTATCACGCTCCTGCTCAAAACTTTGCCAGCTTCTTGAAAGGCACTACCCCCGACGTAAGTAGTTTGGTAGCATCCACTTATCGTCCGGGAATCACTCCCTGTGATTTAACTAAAGTGTTGCCTAATTATGTGTGCGATACTTTGAGAGCAGGCATTACCGATTTTGGCAGAAAGATTGCCGGCTATAATGACGGTGGTGCGCTCTTAACTGGTGTGGAAACTAGAACTTCCGCGCCTGTACGCATTGTGCGTGATAAACTTACTTACGTTTCTGAAACTCATGACCTTTTATACCCTTGTGGTGAAGGGGCAGGGTATGCAGGTGGAATTATGAGTGCGGCTCTTGATGGATATCACGTGGCTCGCGCTATAATGAAGAGATTTGCAAAATTAAAATAAATTGATGTGGAGGATTTTAAAATGGCTCGTTTATTCGGTACCGACGGTGTACGCGGTGTAGCAAATGTTCAATTAACTCCGGAGCTGGCTTTTAAATTAGGCTATGCTGCGGCTAAATATTTTGGTAGAGAAGTGTCCAATCCTAAAATCATCATTGGTCGCGACACTCGTCGTAGTGGTCCTATGCTTGAATGTGCATTGGCAGCGGGTATCTGCGCTGCTGGCGGTAATGCTCACATTTTAGGTGTAATGCCCACTCCTGCAGTTTCCTTCTTGACTTCTGAAGTTAATGCTAATGCTGGCGTTGTAATTTCTGCTTCTCACAATCCTTTTGAAGATAATGGTATTAAATTTTTCTCCAAAACTGGTCATAAATTGCCTGATGCTGTAGAAGATGAAATTGCTGATATTGTTGCAGCTCCTATTGATTACAGCCAAGCAGTAAGAGGTTCCAGTGTAGGTACCGTAGTTTATGAATATGGTTTGGCAGAAAAATACATCAACCATATTTTGAAAACTGCATATGTTAAATTGGATGGCTTGAAAGTAGTTATGGACTGCTCCAACGGTGCGAATAGCGAAATTGCCCCGGAAATACTCCGTGGTTTGGGTGCAGAAGTCATCACCATTTTCAATGAACCTAACGGTATCAATATCAACGATGGTTGTGGCTCTACTCATTTAGAGGCATTGCAAGCAAAAGTTGTAGAAGTTGGCGCTAATGTTGGTGTTGCTAATGATGGTGACGCAGACCGTTGCCTTATCGTAGACGAAAAAGGCGAAGTTCTTGATGGTGACCAAATTATGCTTCTTTGTGCATTGGAATTGATGGAACAAGGCAAACTCAATGATAATATGCTTGTAACCACCGTTATGAGTAATGTTGGTTTGCACAAAGCGATGAAAGACGCTGGCGGTAAAACTGTTAAAACTGGTGTAGGCGATAGATACGTATTGGAAGAAATGCTCAAACATGATTACAGTTTGGGCGGTGAACAATCCGGTCATATTATCTTCTCCGAATTTGCTAAAACCGGTGACGGTATTTTAACTGCTGTGCAAGTTCTGTGTTCCATGGTTAAAAACAATAAAACCTTGTCTGAAATGGGCGCAGTAATGACCAAGTTCCCGCAAATTCTCGTAAATGTACGCGTTGCGGATAAAAATGGTTGGGAAGAAAACCAAGCTATTAAAGACGTAATCGCAAAATATCAAGAAGAATTGGGAGACAATGGTCAAATCTTAGTGCGTGCTTCCGGTACTGAACCTTTAATCCGCATTATGGCAGAAGGTCCTAAACAAGAATACTTGGAACAAATTGCCGAAGCAATCGCTGAAGTTGTTGTTAAGGAATTAGCATAAGTACAAATATTTTTCACTTTGTTGACCTAAACTTAATAGTATAGTATTATAATACTAATCACAAATGATAAACCGCGGGAGCTAACCAGCTTGCGCGGTTTGTTGCGTGTTTTTAACACCTTGTGATTTAGCGCATGTGCCGTTTGTTTTACAAGCGGTGGACGAGGATAGAGGTCGTCGATTAGTCAGCGGATGCCTCTCAGTTAGCTGCAAACTGTAAGCTGGATACAAAGCCTGTTGGTAACAACAGAGAGAAAATTTCAGTAGCAGAATGGTAATAAATTTAAGGAGGATACTATCTAATGTGTGGTATCGTTGGTTATATTGGTTCCAACCAAGCTGCTCCCTTCTTGCTTGATGGTATGAGCAAACTTGAATACCGCGGTTATGACTCCGCAGGTATTGCTGTGTTGGAAAAAGGTCAAGTTCGTGTTGAAAAATGTGTTGGTCGTCTTGATGCACTGCGTCAAAAATTAGAAGGTCATATGCCTGAAGGTGTAATGGGTATTGGTCATACTCGTTGGGCAACCCATGGTCGTCCAGCTGACCGTAACAGCCATCCCCATACTGACGGTAGCGGCAAATTCGTTGTTGTACACAACGGCATTATCGAAAACTATTTGGCACTTAAAGAAGAATTGATTGCTAAAGGCGTAGAATTTACTTCTGACACTGATACTGAAGTTGTTGCTCACTTGATGGCAGATTTGTTTGACGGTGATATGGAAAGCACCGTTAAAAAAGTGTTGAAAGTAATCAAAGGTTCCTACTCTTTGGTATTTATGTGCGAAGCTGAACAAGATAAAATCATCTGCACTAAGAAAGATAACCCGCTGGTTATCGGCTTGGGCGAAGGTGAAAACTTCATTGCTTCCGATATTCCTGCAATCATCAACCACACTCGTCGTACTTTTATCATGAGCGATGGTGAAATTGCTACCGTTACTAAAGACGGCGTATGGGTTCAAGATATTAATGGCACTCCCATTAACAAAAAAGTATTTGAAGTTAACTGGAATGCAGAAGCTGCTGAAAAAGGCGGTTTCGAACATTTCATGCTGAAAGAAATTTACGAACAACCGAAAGCAATGCGTGACACCATGACTAGCCGTGTTAACGCTGAAGAAAATACCATTGCTTTCCCGGAACTGAACTGGACTGCTGAAGAAATGCAAGGTATTAATAAAATCTTCATCGTAGCTTGTGGTACTGCATATCATGCAGGTATCGTTGGTAAATATTATCTGGAACAATTGGCACGCATCCCTGTTGAAGTGGATATTGCCAGCGAATTCCGTTATCGTAGCCCGTTGGTTGATGGTAACAGCTTGTGCATCGTTATCAGCCAATCCGGTGAAACCAGTGATACTTTGGCAGCACTTCGTGAAGCTAAACGCCTTGGTGCAAGAACTTTGGGCGTAACCAACGTAGTAGGTTCTTCTATTGCTCGTGAAGCAGATCAAGTAGTTTATACCTATGCGGGTCCTGAAATCGCAGTTGCTTCCACCAAAGCATACACTACTCAACTTTTGGCAATGCTTATGCTTGCTATTTATGTTGGTCGTTTGCGTAACACTTTGGCAGAAGATTATGCTAAAGAGCTTGTTGCAGGTTTAGCTTCCATTCCTGAACAAATCCACAAAATGTTGGAAGACGTTGACCAAATTAAAGTATTCGCTCGTGAATATGGTAGCTGCGAAGATGCGTTCTTCCTGGGCCGTAGCCTTGACTACGCTGTAGCTCTTGAAGGTGCGTTGAAACTGAAAGAAATTTCTTACATTCACGCAGAAGCTTATGCTGCAGGTGAATTGAAACACGGTACTTTGGCACTTATCGTTTCCGGTGTGCCTGTAATCGTACTTGCTACCCAAGAAGACGTTTACGATAAAACCGTAAGCAATCTCCAAGAAGTTAAAGCTCGTGAAGCAGTAGTAATCGCTATTGGCTTCGAAGGCGATACTTCCTTGGCTAAATATGCTGATCACGTAATCTACATTCCGAAAACCGGTAAATATCATGCACCGCTGTTGGCAGTATTGCCCTTGCAATTGCTTTCCTACTACGCAGCATTGACTCGCGGCTGTGACGTAGATAAGCCGAGAAATCTGGCTAAGAGTGTTACAGTAGAATAAAATTTAAAACCCTCTCACTGAAAATGTGGGAGGGTTAATTTATAGGAGAATATACAATGTTAAATAAAGAAAGATTAATCAACGAATTTATCGAGCTTGTAAGCGTTCCTTGCCCCAGTAAAGATGAAAAACAAGAAGCAGAGCTTATCATGAGCAAGTTGCGTGTAATGGGTATTGAACCTGAAATGGACAATGTGCACGAAAAAACTGGTGGCACCTGCGGTAATGTATGGGCATACGTAAAAGGTAATGTTCCTACTGCTCCCGTACTTTTCTTCGAAGCTCATATGGATAGCGTGGCTCCCACTACCGGCACTAAAGTAGTTCGTAAGGATGGCGTGCTTTATAGCGACGGTACTACTACACTCGGTGGTGACGATAAGGTTGGCGTTGCTGCTATGCTGGAAGTTGTTCGTGCTCTCCAAGAAGATGGCGTACCCCACGGCGATATTCAACTGTGCTTCACTGTTAGTGAAGAAATTGGTTGCTTAGGTGTAGTTCATATGGAAAAAGAACGCCTTAAAGCTGATTTTGGTTACTGCCTTGACATTGGTGGTGACATTGGTGAAATTACCTACGCTGCTCCTAAATTGTACGATATTTATGTAACTGTAACCGGTAAAGCTGCTCATGCAGGCATTGCTCCTGAAGAAGGTGTTAATGCCATTATGCTTGCTGCTGATGCTTTGAGCAAGCTTCCTGCTTACGGACGCATTGATAAAGAAACTACCTTTAATGTTGGCGTGTTCAACGCAGGTGTAGGTACAAACGTTGTTTGTCCGGAAGCTAAGTTCGTAATTGATATGCGTTCCTTAAATGTTGAAGGCTTGGAAAAATTAAAAGACGATACCATTAAACTGATTACTGATGTAGTAACTAGCCAAGGTGGTAAGGTTGAGTTTGAAGTTCATGAAGGCTGTCCTGCGGTTGCAGTTCCCACTGACCATAAATGTGTGAAGTTAGCAGAACTTGCTGCGGAAAAAATGGGACTTAAACCTGAATTGAAAACTACCGGCGGTTGTAGTGATGGTAACTTCCTTTGTGGTTACGGTTTGCCCTGTGCACTCCTTGCAACTGGTATGAGTAATGTACATACTACTGAGGAGTATCTGAAAGAAGACGATTTGTTTGGGACTGCTCGATGGATGTACGAGATTGTTAAGTTAAATGCTACTAACTGAATTTAGGAGAAGGCTCCTTCTTTGAGGGAGCTGTCAGCGTTAGCTGACTGAGGGAGTAAAAAATAAGAGCAAGAGGTTAATCCTCTTGCTCTTTAGTATTTTTAAAGTAGTATGGAGAATTTAAGAAGTCGCTTCCCGTTGGGGCAGGAATGTTTTGCAACAATGCAAGCATATCGCTTGCGGCAAGTTCTAACTCCAATTGTTGGGTAAAGAATAAACTTTGACCGTTACTTGGATTTTTGCCAAGCTTAGTAATGATTGGTAGGCTTGAAGTTTCTTTCATTACTTTTAGCAATTGACGACCTGTATCGTTGAAGGCAAGCACTCTAATGTAGGCAGGTTCTGTTTGCTCTAAGTAACAACGTTCCTTATCAAGGAGTAACTGCATAAAAAGCCTACGGATTCTTGTAGCAGGGTAACGTTTGTTGCTGCAAGTTGCTACTGCTTCTTCTAAGGAAGTACAGTTTGCTGCTTGCTTCAATAAATTTTCTAAGCCTTCCGTACATTGACAGCGGTTCGCAATTTCAGAAGGGGGAAGCAAACGCAGACGGTAGCTTACCAAATTCCACAGAAGCTTTTCGTTGATGGCTTGGTGGTTTTCTAAAGCTTGCCATACGTTTTGAGGAACTGCTTTTTGCAAGGAGAGAGCGTTCTTTTCCAAGAAGGCTTTGCGAATGGCAGTTGCGCTTGCAATTGTACCTTCAATGTTTTCGTCATTATAATTAGCAGCTTCTCTTTGGATGAAAAGAGGAGTGATATTTGTACCTTGTAATGCTCTAGAGTATTCCAATGCGAGAATGTCATTAGGGGTATTTAATTTGGAAGTTTTTGCCAAAATTTGCAGAGCTTTTTCGTAAGCTGCTGCGTAGGGTACGCCTTCGTCTAAAAATTTTTGGAGAGCGTTTTTAAAATCTGTGCTACTTACGATTTTAGCAAGTTCTACGAAATTTGTAGTGGGATTTTCTACGCCACAGGAGAGTTTTGTAACGCAACCAGTTACTTTAAGGATATTAACTGCGCCGCGGGCGAAGAACTCCGCACTTCGTAAGGAGAAGGTCGCGGGTAGTTCGAGCACTAAATCAACACCGTTTTCTACAGCGAGGCGTGCTCTTTGCCATTTACTTATGAAGGCAGGTTCTCCCCGTTGCATAAAGCTACCGCTCATAACTGCGATGACAGGCAGGTTGGTCAATTTTTTAGTTTCCTGCAAATGATGCAGATGTCCATTATGGAAGGGGTTGTATTCAGCGACGATGCCAACAGCTTGCATGATGCTCTCCTTTGTAAATTTCTTAAAGTCATTATAGCATAATTTGGCGTAATTTACTTTTGTAATTAATTGTTCAAAATTTTTTGCTATGCAATAGTATTTCTATAGTGTATACTGTATAATAGCTGATTGGCGTCATCTGCCAAAATTTTTTATTATGGAGGCTTATCGTGATTGTTTTTGTTGTAAACTGTGGTAGCTCTTCCCTTAAGTACCAGCTTATTGACATGACAAAAGAAAACGTTATGGCTAAAGGTCTTATCGAACGTATCGGTATGGACGGCTCTGTTTTGAAACATACCCCCGGCAACGAGGAAGCTGTTGAAATCAATACTGAAATTCCTGACCATAAGGTTGCCATTCAATTGGTTATTAATGCTCTTACTGATGAGAACCATGGCGTAATCAAAAAGATGAGTGAGATCAACGCGGTAGGTCATCGCGTAGTACATGGCGGCGAACGCTTTACTGATAGTATGCTCATCAACTCTGATGTTATCGCTGGTATTGAAGCGTGCTGCGAAATTGCACCGCTCCACAATCCGCCTAACTTGCATGGTATCCACGCTTGCATGGAGCTGATGCCTGAGGTTCCGCAAGTTGCAGTATTTGATACTGCGTTCCACCAAACAATGCCTAAAACTGCATTCCTTTATGGTTTGCCCTATGAAATGTATGTAAAATACGGCTTGCGCCGTTATGGTTTCCACGGCACTTCTCACCGCTATGTAGCTCAAAGAGCTGCTGAAATGATGGGTGAGCACATGAGTGACCTGCGTATTATTACCTGTCACTTGGGTAACGGTGCTAGCTTGACCGCAATTAAATATGGTAGATCTGTTGATACCAGTATGGGTTACACTCCGCTTGAAGGCCTTATTATGGGCACTCGCAGTGGGGAGATTGACCCGGCAATCATTCCGTTCTTGATGGAAAAAGAAAATATGGACGCTCAACAAATCGATAACTTCTTGAACCGTCGTAGCGGTATCTTGGGTATTTCCGGTTTGTCCAGCGACTTCCGTGATTTGGAACAAGCTGCTAATAATGGCGACGAACGTAGCCAATTGGCAATTGATATTTTTGCTTACAAAGTTAGAAAATATATTGGCGGTTATGTTGCTGCCATGGGTGGCGTTGATGCCATCGTCTTCACTGCAGGTTTGGGTGAAAACTCTCCCTTCATGCGTGAAAAAATCTGCAACGGCTTGGAGTTCCTCGGCACTCGCATTGACCCCGAACTGAACAAGATTCGCGGCAAAGCAAGAGAGATTAGCGTGAAACGTGCAAGAACTAAAATCTTCGTAGTACCTACTAATGAAGAGCTTGTAATTGCTCGTGATACCAAGCGTATTTGCAAAGATTTATAAGCCTGAAATTTTCTTCTTGTTAAGATGTTTTGCTTGACAAAGAAGCCTTAGGTGTATATAATTGTAACGATTGGTGAAATTGAAATATGATTAAAGTAAATGTCGCAGAAATCAAAAAAAGACTGGTCGGCCAAAAAACTTTCAACTTTGACTTGACTCCTGATGAACTGGAGATTTCTCTTCAAGAAATTGAAATTCTTGGTGATGTTAGGACTGAAGGTTGCATAAGTAACGCCGGTGACGTATTGCTCCTGGAGGCTACAATGAGCACGCAGGTGCGTCGCACTTGCGGGCGTTGCCTGAAAGAGTTTACGGCTGTTACAAAAGCAGAAGTCTTGGAGAAGTTTTATCCGGCAAGCGCTGATAATATCGAAAAAGATGCTTTTGTGTACGATTCGGACGTTCTTGATATAACGGAACCGCTTCGTGAAAGCCTGCTGCTTGCAGAGCCTATGCAAGCTCTGTGTAAAGAAGATTGTCAGGGACTGTGCACAGTATGTGGTGCCGATCTTAATGATGGGGACTGCGGATGTGACAAGGTTTCTGTTGATCCGAGGCTGGCGGCATTAAAGCAATTCATCAAAAATTAAATTTACTTAATAGCACTGAGGAGGTGTATTGAGAAATGGCAGTACCTAAGAGAAAAATGTCCAAAGCACGTCGCGATTCTCGCCGCGCTAACTGGAAACTGACTGTACCTGGCATGGTTGAATGCCCGCAATGTCACGAAATGAAAATGCCGCACCGTGTTTGCACTGAATGCGGTTACTACAACGGCAAACAAGTCATTGCTAAAGGTGAATAATTCACGAATTAATGAGCCCTTGAAGCTTAGCTTCAAGGGCTTTTTGCTATATATTTGCACTTGTCAAGAAAGGGTTTAGCGGTTAAAATTACATTTGGAATATTTTTCACAACATTTTTACAATAGATGGGAGCTTCCAATGAGGATTATTACCGGCCGTGCAAGAGGCCTGCAACTTACAACTCCAAAGAATTTTGATGTGCGTCCTACTGCTGATAGAGTGAAGGAATCTGTCTTCAATATTATTGGTAGTAAGATTATTGGCACCCAAGTATTGGATCTTTTTGCGGGTACTGGTAACCTTGGTTTGGAATGTTGGAGCCGTGGTGCAGAAGGTGTCACCTTCATTGACGAAAGCAAGGAAAGCTTGCGCTTGGTACAAGCAAATATTACTAAGTGCAAGGCTGATAAAGATTGCACTGTGATTAAAGGCAATGCTGTAAATGTCATTGAACGCCTTTATAAACAAGGAAAGAACTTTGATTTTGCTTTTTGTGATCCGCCGTACAACAAGGGATGGATTGCAAAGATTATCACTGCTTTGAATACTTATCCTGTTTTAAATCACGGTGGTTATCTTGTGATTGAGCGTGCTGTTCACGAAGTAGTTGAAGATTTGCCTGCTGCTTTTGAACTGGTGCGCAGTGAAAAGTATGGTGAAACCATAGTTGATTTTGTGTATTACAATAGGGAAAATAATGCACAAGATTAGTGCTAAATTTCCTTTTGTGTGATAAAATATACTGAAGAAGTTTTTTAGGAGGTCTACCAAATGCGTAGAGCAGTTTGTTCCGGTAGCTTTGACCCTGTAACCAGAGGTCATATTGATATTTTTGAAAGAGCTAGTACTATGTTTGATGAGCTTATCATCAGCGTATTTTATAACCCTACTAAAGATAAATCCATGTTCAGCATGGAAGAAAGGGTAGAAATGATTAAGCTTGCTACCAAGCATATTCCCAATGTGCGTGTAACCAGCTTTTCCGGTCTGCTCAACGAATTTTGTGTTAAAGAAGACGCTCCTGTTATCGTAAGAGGCTTGCGTGCGTTTACCGACTTTGAATATGAATTCCAACGTGCACTTTTAATTAAACAAATTGATCCTAAACTTGAAACTGTTTTCATCATGACCAATGCTAAGTACTCTTTCGTAAGTTCTTCCGGCGTGCGTGAATTGGCAGTTTTTGGCGGTCCTTTGAAAGATTTGGTGCCTGAATGTGTTGAAGAACGTATCCGTAAACATATTGAAGCAAAACAAGGTTGATTTAAAAGCGAGGTTTTGAAGATGATTGAACGTAACAATACCAGTGTAACCTTGGACAGAATTTTTGAAGATATCTACAATTTAGTTACTGAAGCTAATCGTATTCCTCTGACTGATAAAGTTATTATTGAAGCAAACGATTTGGCAGATGCTTTGGACGAATTGAAAGCAGCTATTCCTAAAGAAGTTCGTAATGCTAGCCAAGTTCTGGAAGAACAAAAAAGCATTGTTAACAAAGCTTACGAAGATGCTGACCGTATCGTTGAACAAGCAAAAGCAGAAGCTGAACGTATTGTAGCAATTGCTGAAGCAGAAGCTGAACGTATGATTAAACAAGAAGAAATCGTTAAAGAAGCAAGTGCAATTGCTGAAGAAATTAAAGCTAATGCATTGCGTTATCAAGAAGAAGTTAAGGCAGAAGCTGAAGACTTTGCCAACGTAACCAAATTGGAAGCATTGCAATATGTTGATAATATGCTGGAATTCTTTGAAACTCGTTTCAGCGAAGATTTGAAAACTTTGGCAACCAATAGAGATTCCGTTCTCTTTGAAATTCAAAAGCTGAACACTGTTGGTAAAAAAGCTGTTGCTCAAGTTGACGAAGAAGAATAAGTAGAATATAGGCTGCTCGCAAATTTGCGTGGCAGCCTTGTTTTATAAGGAGGAAGAAGCATGGATTATATTTGTTCTAAATGTGGTAAAAGAGAATCTACAACCACTCGCCAAGCTAAATGCGAATGTGGTGGCTTGTGGAATTTAGATTACGTTCCCCCTAAATTTTCTTTAGATGATATTGACCGTGATGAATGGAGCATGTTCCGCTATCGTAAATTTATGGCAGTGGAAGGCGATGGCTGGAAAGATATTTCTTTAGGTGAAGGCATGACTCCTGTTGTACGCCTTGATGAAAACGTACTCCTCAAAATGGATTACTTTATGCCTACACTTTCCTTTAAAGATCGTGGCGCTGCTGTGCTTATTGCTCACTGCAAAGATATTGGCGTTGATTACGTTGTGCAAGATAGCAGTGGTAACGCTGGTAACAGTGTGGCTGCGTATTCTGGTAAAGCTGGTATTAAATGCGAAATCTTTGTTCCGGAAGGAACTTCTCCCGGTAAAATTGATATGATTTGTGCTCATGGTGCTACTTGTACCGTTGTTCCCGGCAGCCGTGACCATTGCGCAGACGTGTGCAGGGGTAAGGTAGATACTGATGGTTGCTACTATGCTAACCATGTTTATAATCCGTATTTCTACGAAGGTACTAAAACCTATATTTATGAAGTGTTTGAGCAATTAAAACGCATGCCCAAGCATATTATCATTCCTGTTGGTAATGGTACTTTGTTCTTAGGTGCGATTTACGCTTTGGAACATTTGCTGGCAAGTGGCGTTATCGAAGAAATGCCTAAGATTATTGCTTTGCAAAGTCAAAACTGTGACCCGCTTCTCCAAGCTGCAGAACGTGGTGAAGATAAACCTGCCAAAGTTACTCCTACTCCGACCATTGCAGAAGGTATCGCTATCGGTTTGCCCATGCGTGGGGAAGAAATTTTGCGTCTTACTCACAAATACAACATTAAATATGTACATGCTCCCGAAGATAAAATTATGGAAGCGCGTGCAGCACTTGCTAAAAAAGGCATTTACTGCGAACACACTACAGCAGCAAATTACGCAGCGTACTTGCACTACTGCGAACTGTACGGTACTGCGGAAGATTGCCTCATTACTATGTGCGGTGCAGGCTTGAAGTCCGACCATTAAAATTTAAGATAGTGATAATAAGTTAAGCCCCGTTCATTGTGAACGGGGCTTTGTGTATGTTCAAAGCAATTAGTTTTGTTTGATTACATTTTATTTTTTTAAGCACACTCAAACATATTCATCAGGAATGCTAACAAAATACTGACGAACGGAGAAGTAGTGGCAAATGACGAAGTAAGAGCTTATGCGAACAAGATTAAGTCACTTCGGGCAGTAACTACGAAAGAAGAAAATATTTCTACGAAGTGTCTTTTAGGGGGGGACAAGTGTGATATAATTGAGATAAAGATTTATAAAACTACATAAGGTATTATATAGCGAAAAGTGGTGAAGAATATTATGCACGATGAAATCAAACTACTTGCAAGTAGAGTAAAGAAGTTGCGTGTGGTAAAAGGCGTATCTCAAACTAAAATGGCTGAAGAAATTGGTGTAAGTCAAACTAATTTGAGCAACATGGAAGCAGGCAGAACTGCTATTACCATTCAAAACTTGTTTAAAATTCAAAAGGTACTTAACTGCAAGATGAAAGACTTTTTTGTAGACTTCGATAGTGAAGAAGTTGTGGAAGATAAGCAAGTTTCTAAAAGTGGTATTGAACTTGAAGATGCAATTAATATTTTGAAACTGCTTAGGGCGGTTGATGTAAAAGGATTATGATACGTCGAAAAGCAACGACGTTTTGTAATATAAAAATTCTTACTTAGCTTTAACAAAAAATATTTTAAGAAAGAAGGCGAAATTATGAGTAAGAAAATGATGAAAAGAAGCTTGGCATTGGGTGCTTTGATGGCATTTGTTATCACTGGTAGTGCGATGGCAGCGGAACAACATAAGGAGTTAAGCAATGAGAAAGATGTTGTTGTATCTGTAGATACATTAGTAAGCAACAGATCTGATGAAGTGTTATCAACTGTTTATAATGGAACAGTTGATCTTAAAACACTACTTAACATAACTGATAAATGTATTGATATGAACAAATGCGAATTCCCAATTAAGACTATGCAACTAATATATAGTGCTGGATCTGAAGTTGGGA
>CALCHC010000150.1 GCA_937901335.1 uncultured Phascolarctobacterium sp.
GTTCATGCTCATGATACAAGTTCATCATAATGCTAAAAATAACACGATGAGCTTCACGATAAAAATCATTTGCCGCAATAAACTCAGACACAATGTTGATAGCTTCGTTTTCAATTAAAACAGCACCCAAAACTGCCTGTTCGGCATCTATACTTTGGGGCGGAATACGTTCTTCTAACACTTCTTTGACACCTCCTCTACTACTGATTATCTTTCAAAATGATATGGTAATTATACTATCAAAAGAAAAACCTGTCGACAGAAACTTTCCCATCGACAGGAATTGCACATTATATTATAAATTAAACCTTAATTACATATTATTTTTTAAGAAGTGCATCCCCAAAATCGCATCCTTCAAAGGTAGCGAAATAATCCGCCGGAGTTTCCGCACGTCTAATCATTTTAGTGCTGCCATCTTCTTGGAGCAGAATTTCTGCACTGCGAAGTTTGCCGTTGTAGTTGTAACCCATTGCGAAACCGTGAGCACCTGCGTCATGAATGAAAATCAAATCGCCTTTTTCAATTTCAGGAAGCATACGGTCAATAGCAAATTTATCGTTATTTTCGCACAAGCCGCCAGTTACGTCATATTTATGATCACAGGGAGCATCTTCTTTACCCATAACGGTAATGTGATGGTAGGAACCATAAATTGCAGGACGCATCAAGTTAGCTGCGCAAGCATCAAGACCGATGTATTCTTTGTGGGTGTGTTTTTCGTGAATTGCTCTTGCAACTAATGCGCCGTGGGGAGCAAGCATATAACGACCAAGTTCGGTGAAGATTTTTACATCGCCCATACCTGCAGGAACGAGGATTTCTTCATAAGCTTTGCGTACGCCTTCGCCGATTGCAAGGATATCGTTTTCCGGTTGGTCAGGTTTGTAAGCGATACCGATACCGCCGGAAAGGTTGATGAATTCAATGTGAGCACCAGTTTCTTCTTTGAGTTCTACTGCAACTTGGAAGAGGATGCGTGCCAATTCAGGATAGTAGTCGTTGGTAACAGTGTTGGAAGCAAGGAATGCGTGCATACCAAAATGTTTAACGCCTTTAGCAAGCAATTTTTTATAAGCTTCAGTCATTTGAGGACGAGTCAAACCGTATTTAGCATCACCTGGGTTATCCATAATGTTGTTGGCAATTGCAAATTGACCGCCCGGATTGTAACGGCAGCTGATGGTTTCAGGAATATCAGCTACTTGTTCCAAGAAATCAATATGAGTAATATCGTCCAAGTTAATGGTTACGTTAAGTTTACGAGCAAGTTGGAAATCTTCTGCCGGAGTTGCGTTGGAAGAGAACATAATCTCGCTTTCTTGGAAACCAACAGCATCAGACATCAAAAGTTCGGTGTAGGAAGAGCAGTCTGCACCGCAACCTTCTTCACGCAAAATTTTCAGCAAAGTCGGATTGGGAGTTGCTTTTACTGCAAAATATTCTTTGAAGCCTTTGTTCCAGCTGAAAGCTTGATTTACAAGGCGAGCAGTTTTACGGATGCCAGCTTCATCATAAAGATAGAACGGAGTCGGATATTGAGATGCAATATTTTCAAGTTGTTCTTTAGTAACAAAGGGAATTTTCTTAGCCATGGTAATCACCTTTCTGTATTTGAATTAGTTTAATTTCATTTTGAAGCGCCTCTTTGAATAAATCTACAAGATTGCGCTTACAGGAATATAAACAAGTCGAATTTTCTTCGTCTTCTAAATCACCGGTCACTACAGTTTGTGAATCGGCAATCAGACGAATTTGCTCAGTTTGTTTATCAGTACCGTAGCAGATTGCTTCCGGCAAAGTAAACTTTTCGTCGCTGATGATTACTACTTTTAAACCACGAGCGAGTGCATCCATCAGTTCTTTTTTGAGCAACTCCATTACCCTTCTATTAGCAGAAACATAAATGCGAGCTTCCGCTTGGCGAACTGTGTTCTTTAATTTATTGATAATCTCCAGCTCACCCTTAATGGTAATGTAACCTTCTGCATCATTTTTCAAGGCAGGCAACTGGTTTAAAACCTTGTCTTTAATTTCTTTAAGCCTGTCAATTTTATTACTGCAGAACTCCTCCGGCGGAACCGGAGTGTAACGAGTAACCTTGCCTTCTTCTAAAACATAAGCTGCTCCTTTATCTACCAAGCCTGCCAAAGCAGTATAAGTATTGGAACGGCTAATGCCTGTTTGTTTTGCCGCTTCATAGCCGGTAAGATAACCTTCTTTTAAAAGCAAAACGTACAAGGTCGCTTCTTGTTTAGTTAAATTAAAATGTGTTAATCCTTCAATAAGTTCCATAAACCCTCATTTGGCACTTCTTTTGTTTATTGTTCCTGTTTGAGAACACTATACTAAAATTTTCTTGAGTTGTCAATGGCTAACTAGCTTCTTGCAAAAAAATAAACGGTAGGCTATAAAATTAGCCTACCGTTTTGTAATAAAGCTTACAATTATTCTTTTACTACTTCTACTTTTTCCATAACAACGTCTTCGCGCGGACGATCACGGAAGTCGGTAACAACTGCACCAATCAAACGAACTACGTTCATACCTTCAACAACTTTACCGAAGATTGCATGGTGACCGTTGAGCCAGGGAGTGGGAGCCAAGGTGATGAAGAATTGGCTACCGCCAGTGTTAGGACCTGCATTTGCCATGGAGAAGATACCTTCGTCGTCATGTTTCAAGCCTTCGCCGAATTCGTCTTTAATGTGGTAGCCAGGGCCGCCGCAACCGGTACCAGTGGGGTCGCCACCTTGAATCATGAAGTCTTCGATTACACGGTGGAAAATCAAACCGTCGTAGAAACCTTTTTCTGTCAATTCAATGAAGTTACCAGCAGTCAAGGGAGCTTTGTCTTCGAACATTTCTGCTACGAAAACGCCTTTGTTGGTAGTAAATTTAATTTTTCTGTTTTCAGCCATTGTTAAATCCTCCAATATTTATATTATTTTTTCTTTTGCATTAAAGCAGGTACAAGGTACAAACCGCAACCGATTGCAGCCATGTACGCAGGAATCAAAGATTGTGCTTGGCTATCACCGTGGAGATAACCCAAAGCAACAGCAATCATCAGGAACACGCCTTGTGCAACTTGCAAACGTCTGGGGTTAATGCGTTTATTATTTCTGTCGCCTTTTGCTTCAGTAAATACTGCCGCACGAATTTCCGGCAAGAAGATAATGAAGGTTGCGCACATGATATAAACGTAAACCATGGACAGGTTTTGTACCAAGAAATTAAAGTCAGAGAAGAAGCAAGTAGCTAAAGTCAAACCTGCCAAATACCAGCTACGGAAGTAACCACCAGGAATTTGAGTTTCCAAAGCATAAACGGAAGCAGTAATCAAAGGATACAGCCAGAAGCCTTGGTATCCTAACCAAGCGGAGATACCAATGATGATTACGTTATCACCAATTTTATGACGAGAACCGGAAGTTCTGTTGAGCATACGCAAAACGAAAAGCAACCACAAAACTACCATAATATTGCCTTCGCCTAAGTAAGCAGTAGCTACCATGGTCAAAAGACCACCGATGATGCCACCAAATTTGCGGTCCGGATCAAGTTCTTGCGCAATCATGTAAGAGAACAAGAAGCCAAGAGCTGCACCCATACCGGTAAACGCAGCATCCCAAATATCAACATTGCCCATCATTTGCCAAGCAGTTACTGCGCCCATGGAAAGCAGCGCACCAACAATTGCCAAACGAGTTGTATTGTCGTCCAAATCAACAGGTCTACCCAAGCCAATGTAAGCGCCAACGCCCATTACATCTTCGACAGCTTGGTAACCAGCATACTTATTAGATTTTTTTGCCATTTCATCATCCCTCGTATCAAAATTTATAATGTCTTATTATATCACAAAAATAGTTGACAAACAAAACTCTTTATAATATTATATCAGCCGTGAGTTTTTGTTAAGTGGTATCGTAACGAACTATATTAACTTGCTGAAAAGCAACTTACAAAAAAGAAAAGTCTTATCGTAGACACACAAAAAAACAAAGTCAATAATCGCTTGGATCTATTCAAATGACCGGGACGAAGGCAATAAGGGATAACTATGCGCATTTCGTGTCGAAGTGCGCTTTTTTATTGTTTTACACCCGAAACTTGTTGCCAAAATCAAACTACAACAAGTTTAACAAGCAGAAAGGAAAAGTAATGAAAGTTGGCATCATCGGTGGAGGTAAAGTTGGTTGCTGCTTAGCTGATTATCTAAAAAATCATTTAGTTGGCATCACCGCATCAACTTCTGAAAAAAATCAAATGCTCGCAAACCGCTTCCACACCTCTTGCACCACAACATCTGAAGTTATTGTGCAATCCGAAGTAATTTTCTTGACCGTTCCCGACAGAAAAATTGCTGACGTCGCGCAAGCAATTGTTTTAACGCAAAATGTTGAGGACAAAATATTTTTGCACTGTAGCGGTAGTTTAGGACTTGAACCTTTGCAATCCTTGACGGAAAGTGGTGCTCACTGCGGAAGTCTGCATCCCTTGCAAAGCTTTGCAGGAGGAGCAACTCAACTGCAAGGCGTTTATATGGCAATTGACGGCGACGAAACTGCACAAGGAAAAGCTAAAGAAATTGTTGAGCTTTTAGGTGGCAACAGTTTTCATGTTCCTGCCAAGGAACGTGCAGCCTATCACGCAGCAGCTTGCTTTTGCTCAAACTATGCAGTTACTGTTGAGGCCCTTGCCCAAAAATTGATGAGCCGTTGGACAGGAAGTGAAGAAGCTGCTTGGCAAGCATTACTCCCACTTTTTAAGGGAACATCTGCCAACTTGCAAACCACTAGCAAAGCAGGTAATGTGCTCACAGGTCCAGTTGCTCGTGGCGACATCAACACAATTGAAAAACATCTACAAGCTTTACCCAATGAATACCTTTCCATTTACAAATCCTTATGTTTGGCAACCACAAAACTTGCATTGACCAACGAAACTATTGACGACCAAACCGCAATTCAGCTTCATAACCTTTTGCAGCTGAAACATGTTCAAAATTCGGAGGAATAAAATGACAGAAAAACAAGTTACCATTGCAACCATCAAAGATATGAAAAAACGAGGCGAGCCTATTACCATGATTACCGCCTACGATTATGCAATGGCACGCAACGTAAACGAAGCAGGCATTGATATGATTTTGGTTGGCGACTCTGTTGGCAACGTAATGTTAGGTTACAACTCTACCGTTCCTGTAACGATGGATGAAATGATTCATCATACCAAAGCAGTAATGCGTGGCAATAAAACCGCTTTAGTTGTAGGCGATATGCCTTTTATGAGCTACCAAGCCAGCATCGTAGAAGGTATGCATAACGCAGCACGTTTCTTAAAAGAAACTGGTTGTACCGCCGTAAAATTAGAAGGTGGCAGTGAAGTTTGCGAACTGGTTCACAAATTAACCCAAGCAGGCATCCCCGTTGTTGCTCATATTGGTTTAACACCTCAATCCGTAAACCAATTGGGCGGTTTTAAAGTGCAAGGCAAAGATGTTGAAGCTGCTAAAAAACTCATAGAGGATGCCAAGGCTTTAGAAGCAGCAGGTGCTTTTGCTTGCGTATTGGAATGTGTACCTGCAGCATTAGCTAGTAAAATTACCCAAGAACTTACAACCATGGCAACCATCGGTATTGGAGCTGGCAATGGTTGCGACGGACAAGTTTTAGTTTGTAACGATTTACTGGGTGTAAGTGATGGCTTCTGCCCTAAATTTGTAAAAAGATATGCGGATATTCATTCCATCACTGTCAATGCAGTTAAAAGCTATATTAATGAAGTAAAAGATAGAAGTTTTCCGGCACCGGAACACACCTTTAAAATAGACGATACCGTTTTAGAAAAATTGTATTAATAATCAGAGGATAAAAATGAAACTTATAAAAACTGTTGCAGAACTCCGTGAAGAAGTAGCCCTTGCTAAATCTAAGGGCGAAACCATTGGTTTAGTACCCACTATGGGTGCGTTACACGAAGGTCACGCCTCCCTTATCAAGGCAGCAAATATGGAAAATGACTGTGTAATCGTCAGCGTTTTCGTTAACCCTACCCAATTTGCTCCCAATGAAGATTTAGATGCTTACCCTCGCACATTGGAAGCAGACTGCGTTCTTGCGGAAAAAATGGGTGCTGATATTGTCTTTGCACCTTCCCCTAAAGAAATGTACCCCAGTGAAGATGATACTTGGGTAGAAGTTACAGGGGATATTACAAAAGTTTTATGTGGTCGCAGCCGCCCCATCCATTTCCGCGGAGTTACCACTGTTGTCACCAAACTTTTTAACCTTGCTCAACCTGACCGTGCTTATTTCGGTCAAAAGGATGCACAACAAGTTGAAGTGCTGAAACGTATGGTGAAAGATTTATTCTTTAACATTCAATTGCGTATTATGCCTATTGTTCGTGAAAAAGACGGTTTGGCTAAAAGCTCTCGCAACACTTACCTCTCTACTGAAGAAAGAACTGCAGCTTTAGTTTTAAATAGTAACTTGAAAACAGCACAAAAACTTTACCAACAAGGTGAACGTAATAAAGATACTCTTATTTCCGCAGTTATTGCAGGTATTAAAGCAGAACCTTTGAGCGACATTGATTATGTAGAAATTTATGCCTTGCCGGAACTAAAACCTGTTACTAATCCTTTGCAAGGCAGTAACCTTTTGGCAGTTGCTGTTAAATTTGGCACAACCCGTTTAATTGATAATGTAGTTTTGGAGGAAAAATAATGCTCTACAATATGTTCCACGGAAAAATTCACCGCGCTACCGTTACTGAAGCTAATTTAGAATACATGGGTAGCATTACTATAGATAGCGAACTCTTAGAACTTTCCGGTATTCTTCCCGGAGAAAGAGTGCAAGTAGTTGACAACAACAACGGCAACCGTCTGGAAACCTATGTAATCGCAGGTGAACCGGGCAGTGGCGTTATCTGCCTTAATGGCGCTGCAGCACGTCAAGTTGTAGTTGGTGATACTGTAATCATCATTGCTTATGCTATGATGAATGAAGAAGAAGCTAAAAATTTTGTTCCTAAAGTTGTAATGGTAGACGAAAAGAACCGTCCCATTAAAGTACGTGGTACTGAACTTGCAGGAGAAATTGGCTAAATAGTGATACACAAAAAGGACATTCCCTAAAATGGGAATGTCCTTTTTTATTGTGCTTATAACGATTTCTCAGAATACTTTGGTTAATTCTGCCAGGGTGATAGCGAAGGCTGCGGTGCGCGGAACAGCAGTCTTCAAATCTACGGATTCGTGGTCAGTATGTTCATCGTAGTTTTCTACACCGAGAGCATCCAAAGTAGGAATGAACTTAGCAGTACGGTTACCATCGGTCAAACCACCTGCAACCCATTCATTAACTTCGCCGCCAAATTCTTGTTTAACAACAGCCTTGTAAATATCAACCATCTTTTGAACTTGGGGAGTTTTTTCCATAGGACCGGTTACCATACCGCCGGTAATGCTAACTTTGGTGCCAGCAATTACAACTTTATCTGCCAAAGCTTTAATTTCTTCGTCAATGCGAGCTTGTTCCGCAGTGGAGAAGCAACGGATATTTACTTCGCAGAAAGCATCGCCAGGAATTACGCTAATTTTATCGTTAGTAGAACCAATCACGCCAACGTTCACGGTGTTTTGCGGAATGAATTGTCCTGCGTCCACGATACCACGTGCTTTCAAAGCTTCTGCAGTGAAATCTTCCGGGTTGCCGGGCATGGGACTAGCAAGTTTATGAATTTCAGTAATGGTATACGCCAGCTGATGAATTGCATTTGCACAATGTTGGGAAGCGTTACCATGGTGCCCGCCAATACCGGTAACTTCTACGCGATATTTTGCGTTGCTCTTACGTTGGGTAACAATACCCCAGTTGGGGCGAGCCACGTCCATAATAATTGCGAAGTCGGATTGTTGGGACAGTTCCGCTACGATTTCTTCCGCAGTTTTAGAACCACCTTCTTCTTCACCATTGGTATAGTAAATGATTTCTTTAAAGTTTTTGAAGCCTGCTTCTTGAAGAGCTTTCAAACCATAGATTACTTCCATAACGGTTGCTTTGTCGTCGCCAACACCGGGGCCCCAAGCAAAACCGTTTTCATCAACACGGAAAGGACGTTTTGCAGCTTCGCCTTTATTGAAAACAGTATCAACGTGAGCAACTAAAAGAACAGTCAGCTCACCTTCGCCCTTCAAGCGGGAAATCAAATGGCAAGCACGGTCATTATATCTATATTCAGTAGTAGCGCCCATTGCTTCCATATGTTGAGCAACAAATTTATTGGCAGCTTCAGTGCCTTCACGATCACCGTTGCCGGAATCAATGTTAGTTAAGATTTCCAAATCCTTAACATAATCGTTGTAATGGTCTTGTAAATATTTTTTAATAGTCTCTCTCATTGCAGGACTCCTTTATAAAAAATTCTTCATTAAATACTATAATGGTTTTATATTCGTTGAAGTATAGAATTTTTCCTGCACAAGAACTTCTGCAATTTTAAACAAATACATAATCTGCCATTACAGGCTGTAGCCCTCGCCCTTTCAAATCTGCAAAAATCTCCGCCAAACTACGTCCGTCATCAATTTCAAACTGCTCATCGCCAATACCACTACTGCTATGGCTACCAATTCCCGTACTTACGCCTGCAGAAATCTTCGTTGCCGCAATGCTCATCAAATTATCACGCACCCTTGCACACTCACGACTGGATACCGTAATAGAAGCATAAGGCAGGAACAAACGATAGGCACAGACGATTTGCAAAAGTTCCTTCTCGCCTACGTCAAGAGGTCTAATTTTATCGTTGTTGATGATAGGACGAAGTCTTGGACAAGAGAGTGCAATCTCTGCGTGAGGGTACTGCCTTTGTAAAAGGTAAGCGTGCAAGCCCGTAGCAAAAGCATCTTTACGAAAATCATCCAAACCTAAAAGCGCCGCCAAACCTACTCCACGCATACCGCCTCGTAACGCTCGCTCCTGCGCATAGAAACGATATGGAAAACAACGCTTATGCCCTGCCAAATGTAACTGCCCATATTTTTCGCTGTTGTAAGTTTCTTGGAACACTGTCACATAATCAGCACCACACTTATGAAGATAAGCATATTCATCGCTATTGACAGGATAAATCTCCAAACCCACAACCTTAAAATATTTCCTTGCCAGCTTGCAGGCTTCACCAATATATTTTACGTCGGACATCTTCCTGCTTTCGCCAGTTAAGAGTAAAACTTCTTGCATGCCCGTTGCGGAAATCGCCTGCATCTCAGCTTCCATTTGCGTGAAATCAAGCTTCCCCCTTTGAATCTTGTTATGACAATTAAAACCACAATACACGCAGTAATTCTCGCAGTAGTTTGCCAAATACAAGGGAGTGAAGAAATACACGTTGTTCCCAAAATATTTGCGTCTTTCCTTTTGAGCAACAATGGCAAGCTCCTCAAGTAAAGGTAGCGCCGCTGGAGAAAGAAGCGCACCAAAATCAGCAAGAGTTCTTTTAGAATTACTAAGAGCCCTACGCACGTCAGCTTCCGTAAAATTTTCAGGTTGGAAGTCCGCACGCAAAGCTTGTACTTGCTCTAAAAGAGTGCTGTCCAAAATCTCCATACCCTCTTGATATTCCATATAATCATCAACAAGATTTTGTGCTTTTTGACGACTTTCTTCATTATATATAGTAGTGTTAAAAAATTTATCTTCCATTATATATACCACCTAATCACGCAAGAATCCGGTCAAAGGAGAAGAAGCATTACCAAACTCAGTTACCCTGCCCAAACCGGAAAGATATGCCTTGCGACCGGCACTTACTGCTTCACGAAAAGCTGCTGCCATTTGCGGAATATCTCTTGCTGTGGCAATGGCGGTATTCACCATTACGGCAGAAGCGCCCATTTCCATAGCTTGGCAAGCTTGGGACGGTTTGCCTATCCCCGCATCAACAATGATGGGCAAATTCATTTCATCAACCAAGATTTGGATAAAGTCCCCAGTAACTAAGCCTTTATTACTACCAATGGGTGCACCTAAAGGCATAATGCAAGCAGCTCCGGCATTTGCCATATCGCGAGCAGCTTGTAAATCAGGATACATATAAGGCATAACGACAAAGCCTTCTTTCGCCAAAACTTCTGTTGCCTTCGCCGTTTCGTAATTATCCGGCAAAAGATACTTGCTATCTTTAATCACTTCTATCTTGATAAAATCACTTTGGCATAATTCGCGAGCTAAGCGTGCAATGCGAATAGCTTCCTCCGCAGTACGAGCCCCTGAAGTATTGGGAAGTTTGACGATATTTTCATGCAGATAATCTAAAATATTTTCCAAGTCGCCGCCATTGGCACGCCTTAAAGCAAGAGTAATAATCTCCGCTCCTGCCTGCTCTACTGCTGCCTTGATAAGCTCCAAAGAATACTTACCACTACCTAAAATAAAACGTGAAGTAAATTCATGACCACCTAAAACAAATTTATCCATACTTATCACTCCAAACCTAAAATTATCCTTTGTACCAAATGTGCTTGTTGAGCAGCGCATAAAGCAACTCTTGCTGCGTAAAGACTTTCGCTTTCGCAATCGCTCACCCCGTCCCCGCACAAGTACAAGTTTTTACTAATGCGTCTCGCCTGAATTAAATTGCCATCATCCAAACCTGCCATACCGGAAGCAGCAACAATAATCTTGTCTGCAAAATTCCCAAGCACTCCATTTACAAGCAGTGCTTTTGTTTCCGCTTTATCCAACGCCTCGCAAATGATGACTTCATCTTTTAATAAAGGTGCAAGATTGTACTCATCTAACTTCACGCAACTTAACTTTAGCTCTATATTGGGATTAATTTTGCGTAAGGTACTTGCTAAAGCTTCCGTTTTATACGAGCCTACTTGTTCCAAAAAATATTGCTGACGATGAAGATTACTTACATCAACTTTGTCAAAATCTATTAAGTGCAAATAACCAACGCCCATCCGAGTCAGCAGAATAGCAATATTACTTCCCAAGCCGCCTAAACCAACTACCGCTACTCGTGCCTGTTGTAATTTTTTGACCGCAGTACTTCCGCAACGGTTTACCAGTTCTCGCTCTAACTCCTCTTTCGAAATCAGCAACTTAACCACCTCCCACAAAACAGACAATTTCTAAAACATCAGTATCTTGCAAAATCGTAGTAGCATATTCCTTGCGTGGAACAATCTTTCCGTTCAGCTCCACTGCAACTTTTGTCAGAGCATAGCCATTGCTTTCTAAAAATTTCTCTAACGTAAGCCTTTCTTTTAACTCTACTTGCTTGCCATTAACTCGCATAATAACCTCCTTTCTGAAAAAAGAAAAAAGCTCACCAAGGAACTACACCCGCGGTGGTGTACCCCTTCATGAACTTTCTGCTCAATCACTCTCGAAGCAAACTGCTTCTGCATATTAAGTTTTAACCTAAATGAGTAATAAAAAAGAAGCTGACAACGCAGCTTCCTAAATCCTTAAACACTCCCTACGTTGGCATTACCCATATCAGGTTCACGGGTCGAAGTTCACAACTTCCTCTCAGCCTGTTTACAAGCTCCCCAACAATATTAAATTGCAACTTCAGTATAAAACTGTTCAAATATCTTGTCAAGAAAAGTGCTTCTAAATATTTTGCTCAGCCAAAACAAATTTCTTCTCCCCAAAATTAAATATGCTATAATACTAAACAGGAAAGCATCGAGGAAAATATGTTAGACGCTAAAGAAATAATCACTAAATTACATAGAGAACATACTGCTTCCGGCGCAGAACTTTTAGAATTACTGCATAGTGAAGATGTAGATACAATGGAAGCTTTAAGGCAGGCTGCCCAAGAAACAGCACAAGAAACTTTCGGCAAAGCTGTTTATTTGCGTGGGCTCATTGAATTCAGTAACTTTTGTAAAAATGATTGCCTGTACTGCGGAATCCGTCGCAGTAATACCCACGCTAGCCGTTATCGCCTTACACCAGAGGAAATCTTAGAATGTTGCGCTACCGGTTACAACCTTGGCTTGCGCACCTTCGTTTTACAAGGTGGCGAAGATTTTGGCTACGATGACAAGCGTTTGGCAGAAGTAGTTGCTCAAATTAAAAGGCAACACCCCGATTGCGCAGTAACCCTTTCGGCGGGAGAAAGACCTTCCGAAATTTATAAGCTGTGGCTCGAGGCGGGGGCTGACAGATTTTTACTGCGTCACGAAACTGCAAACGCAGAACATTACGCTAAACTCCACCCAGCAGAATTAAAGCTTTCCACCCGTTTGGAATGTTTGCACTCTTTAAAAGAAATTGGCTACCAAGTTGGCACTGGCTTTATGGTAGGCTCCCCTTTCCAAACTATGGAAAATCTCGTTGAAGATTTACTTTTCATTAAAGAATTTAACCCTCATATGGTTGGCATTGGTCCTTTCATTCCTCATAAGGATACTCCCTTTGGCGAGCACGCTGCAGGAAGTGCCAAACTAACTTTAAAACTTATCTCTATTTTAAGATTATTGCTCCCCAAAGCAAACTTACCTGCCACCACCGCACTTAATACTTTACTTAGCGATGGTCATCAGCAGGGAATCCTTGCCGGAGCAAATGTTATTATGCCTAACCTTTCGCCACAAAACGTGCGCGACAAATATAATCTTTATAACAACAAACGTCACAGCGGTAGCGAAGCTGCGGAAGGTATCACCCTTTTACAAAAACAGCTTGCTGAAATTGGTTATCATACAACCGTTAGCCGTGGCGATTATCCAGGAGTGATTAGATGAGCTCTAAATACCAAGTAATGAACACTTATAAATCACTTAGCCAATGGCACAACTTTCGTTTGCGTCTTTTTGCCGAAGGTATCCTCATAGGTATCTTCTCCGGTCTGGTGATTTGCTTCTTCCGTTACGCACTCCACGAGGTTGAACATTACCGTGGAATTTTCTACCAATACTTAACCACCGCAGATTGGACTATTAGTGCGGCCTGGTTCTGCTGCTTGGTAACACTTGCCTACGTTTTGAACAAGCTGAACCAAATCGAACCTTTAGCTGCAGGCTCCGGTATTCCCCAAGTTAAAGGCGCAATCTTAGGCTTGATTAAAATGCGTTGGCTTAGCATCTTGTGGGTAAAACTTACCGCAGGCATCTTGGGTATTGGCGCTGGTCTTTCCCTCGGTCGCGAAGGGCCGTCCATCCAACTTGGTGCAGTAGCAGCCCAAGGGGTAAGCCGAATTTTGAAACGTACCCGCATGGAAGAACGCTATTTGATGACCAGTGGTGCTAGTGCAGGTCTTGCCGCAGCATTTAACGCACCTCTTGCCGGTGTAATCTTTGCTTTAGAAGAATTGCACCGTAACTTTTCCATCGTAGTTTTGCTTCCTTGTATGGCAGCAGCAATGACGGCAACGGTAGTATCCCGCGCTCTGTTCGGTAGAGCGTCCATCTTCGAGTTCACCGACCTGCCCCTCATCCCCATCAACTATTACGGCATCGTTGTAATCGTTGCTTTAGTTGTTGGCTTGTGTGGCGTATTCTTTAATAAAGGTCTTTTAGGCGTTCCTAAATTTTACGCACTGCCTATTTTCAAAAAACCTGTCCACAAAATCACCTTTGCACTTTTAACCGCAGGCGTGCTTGGCTACTTCCTCCCCGAAGTTTTGGGCGGTGGTAATGGTCTTATCAACCAAATCTCCAAAACTCCTGTATCCTTGCAACTTTTGCTTTTATTCTTAGTTGGCAAATTGCTCTTTACCTTAATCAGTTATGGTTGCGGTGTTCCCGGTGGTTTCTTCCTGCCCATGCTGGTTATCGGCGCACTTTGCGGTAGCATTTGCAGTAATGTTTTGATTAGCCTTGGTTGGATTGATCCTGCCTACGCTTCCAACATTATCGTTATCGGTATGGCTGCACTGTTCTCCTCCTCAGTACGCGCCCCCATCACAGGCACTGTTCTGATTATGGAGATGACTGCTTCCTACCAACATTTGCTTGCCCTTTCCATTGCAGCTATGGTTGCTTTCGTTGTCGCTGAACTTTGCAAAAGCAAACCCATTTACGAAGAACTGCTTAACCGCACTTTGAACAACGCTCCTGCAGAACCTAAACTTATGGAACAACGCAATATCACCGAACTGGCAGTTTGCAGTGGTAGCCCCATTGATAATAAACTTGTTAAAGAAATCAAATGGCCTCCCAACACTTTGCTCGTTGACATCAAACGTGGCGAAGAACAATTCGTTCCTTCCGGCGACACTAAAATTATGGCAGGGGACTTCATCTATGTCCTCAGCTATAACGAGAATGTTGTGCAGTTGCAAAAGCTTGCTGCAGAGAAGGAAGAGGAGTAAATTTCATAATGATATAAAAAATAAAACTCAGTGCTATTCGGAAGAACGGTACTGAGTTTTCTAGTTATGCTTTAAAAAATTTGCTATACATCTTATTCAAGAGCTTCTGCCTCTTCGGCACTGTACTCTTCATGCTGAAGAAACGCTTCATAAGAACCTGCTTCGCCAAAACATTTTTCATTTAATAATTTAAGATAATAACTTGCGCCACTATGTCCTAACTCAACAGCACTTTGTAATAATTCCTTACATTTATCTACGTCTCGTTCTTTATTTTTCCCATCAAAATAAGTTCTTGCCAATTTGAATACTGCCTCAGCATAATTTATTTTAGCAGCCTGTTCGTGCAACTTTAGTTTTTCAAATTTGCTCATAGGTTCTATCTTTGTTCTTAATAAAATAGCTTCAGCAACTTCTATCTCACATAATTCTCGAATTCTTTCCTTTATTCGAACTATCTCAAGAACATCTTCATCCTGTTTATTGAAAAGTTCAAGCCAAAGAGAATATGCTTCTTTGAAATTATCATAACTTATTTTATAAATCTATCCTGTAGGGGCGGGGTTCCATACCCGCCCTGATATTTTTGAAATAAAAACAGATATAAAAGAAGATTTATATATTCAAACAATTACAATAAAAAAATATGAACGTATTGGA